>NZ_BAAAMR010000014.1:0-121389 GCF_039529375.1 Actinomadura napierensis | reverse complement strand
CTCGGCCGGGCGTTCGCGGTCTACCTGATCGTGTGCGGGCAGCGCATCGGCTCCGACCTCGGCCCCGGCGTCACCGCCCTCCGTGCCCAGCTCTCCGGCCGGGTCTGCCACCGCGTCAACGACCCCGAAACCGCGAACATGACCCTCGGCGACCTCGACCCGGCCGCCCTCGATGCCGCCCGCGCCATCCCCGCCGAGACTCCCGGCGTCTGCGTGGTCGCCGGCCAAGACGGCGCCTGGCACCGCGCCCGGTCGGTCTACGTCCCCGAACACGAGGCCGAACAAGCCGCGCGCGAGTACGCGCACCTGACCCCGAACTGGCAAACCCTCATCGGCTCCGTCCCGGTCATCTTCCCCGCCGCCTAGGCGCCTCTCCTCCTCTCTCTTCCGGCTCGGCGTGAGCCCTGATCGCGCCACGTCCCTACCCGACCCATGCCCGAAACCCATCCTGGAGGCTGCCCGATGGTCGCCCGCGTCCGTGCCCTTCGTCCCCGTCCTCGCCCCCGGTTCGCCGTCGTCCCGGCTCCCTCGTCCGGCCCGTCTTCGTCCTCGTCGTCGCCCTCGGGCTCGTCCCGCCCCTCGTCGGTGTCGTCCTGGGACGTGTGGCGGGTCGGGGTCGAGTGGGATGAGTTCCTGTCCCTGCACGTCGCGCGCTGCCAGCGCTGCGCCGACTCGTTCGCCTCGTCCCGGCCCGGTGAGGTCGACGACTGGGCCGACACGCACCACTGCGACCCGGAAATGGCCGCGCTGCTCGCGCTCGTCGACGTCCGGCGGGCCGCCTGATGCGGCGCATCCTCGGCGCGGTGGCCGACTCGGCGCCGGTGGTGATCCTGGCGGGGATCGCGGCGGCGGGGTCGTTCACCCACATCCGCGACACCGCCACCGACCACGGTCAGCTCGGGTGGATGGCCTGGGCCATCGCCGTGTGCATCGACCTGACCTGCGTCATGGCCGCCGGAGAACGCCAACGAGACAAGCGCACCGGACGGGAGACGGGGCGGCTGTCGTGGCCGACGTTGGTCCTGGTCGGCGGCATCCTGCTCTCCTTGGCCGCGAACCTGGCGCAGGCGGACCGGTCGGTGTGGGGCTGGATCACCGCCGGCACCCCCGCCCTGGCGTTCCTGGTCGCGGTCTCCATGCTGGAGCGCCGCAAGAGCGCACCTTGTGCCGACCAGTCCGCGCCCGGTCTCGTCCCGGACGGCGCGACCGTTCCGGACTCTGTCGGCCGTCCGTCCTCGGACGCGTCCGCCGTCCCGTCCTCGTCCTCGGCGCCGTCCTCGCCGTGGGTGGTGTGGGAGGACGACCGGCCCGAACCCGCCACCGTCTCGGCTGCCCGCCCGAACCAGAACGACCAGGCCCGGCAGGCCGACGACGACCAGGACGGGCAAACCACGATTCCCGTCCCGGTCCCGGCCGCCGACGAATCCGCGGCGGCCCCGTCCGAACCTGCTCCGGCGGCTGAGCTGGTCGAGTTCGCGCGCCGCGTCGCCTCCGAGCACCGGGACCGGCACGGCAAGCCGATCACCCGTGACGAGCTGCGCGCCCGGCTCGGGGTGTCCAACCAACTCGCGTCCGACCTGCTCCGCCAGATCCGCACCGAAACCGCATCCGCATCCGCTGCCTGACCGCCTGGAGGCATCGCACCATGACCGCGCACTCGCACCCGATCCCCGTCGTCCCCGGCGACCTGTTCGCCCGACACCAGGTCATCACCGGCCTGCGGGCGCTGGCCGACTTTCTAGAGGCCAACCCGGCCGTCCCGGTGCCGGAGTACGGCGAGACCTTCGACGTCTTCCCGCGCGACTGCGACGACGACTGCTCGGCCGCGCTCGTCGGTGACGTCGCGGCGCTGCTGGGCGTCCAGGCCGACGACGACCGGCCGAGCGGCGGCCACTACACCGCCTCCCGCTCCTTCGGCCGCATCACCTACCGCATCATCCATATCCCCGACCGCAACCGCCGGCGGCACGAGGCGTACATGAGCTACTGCCAGAACATCCGCCTCGACGAGGGCCAGGACCACGATGGCAATGAGCGGGTGGCCTGATGACCGACCACAAGCCGACGACATGGCGGCTTCGCTGCCGGGCCTGCAACGTCACCGACGGCGGCCTGCACTGGGTGACCCTGCTCGCGCTCCGGGACGGCCCCTCCTGCTCGGCCTGCGGCTCCGACGCGGTGACCGCACAGGACTCCGCGACCGGATCGGCCATCGCCTTCCCCCGCCCGGCCGCCTCGGTCGGCGAGTGGTGGCAGTGCTGCAACTGCGGTGGGACCGGTCTGGACTCCTACGGCGACACCTGCCCGCACTGCTCGGGCCTCGGCAACTGCCAGTGATCTAAAGCGCCCCCGGCGTGACCGCTCAACCGCCAAGTCACGCCGTCACGTCGGGGGCCATCCCCTCATCCGCCTGAATCGGTTAGGAGACCCCTTCATCGTGCCTCACCAGGTCCTCACACCGCAGGACGCCCGGCTGATGGCGAAGATCATCGACCGGCCGGACTTCGAGCGCTGGGCCGCTCGTGCTCGCTCTACCGGCGGCTGCGCGCAGCCGGTGTTCCTCACCGGCACCGTCAAGCACGTTCACACCGGTACCGGGGAACTGCTGCACACCTACTCCACCGACACCGAGCCGGACGGCGCGCTCCCGGTGGCCTGCAAGACCCGGCGGGCGTCCCGCTGCCCGGCCTGCGCCGAGATCTACCGCGCCGACACCTACCAGCTCATCCGCGCGGGCCTGGCCGGTGGCAAGGGCATCCCGGAAACCGTCTCCGCTCACCCGGCCGCGTTCGTCACGCTGACCGCGCCCTCGTTCGGTCCCGTCCACGCGCGGCGGGTGCGCAACGGCGGACGGGTCGAGCGCTGCCACCCTCGGCGGAACGCTGCGCCGTGCCCGCATGGCGTGGTGGCCTCCTGCGGCGTCCGGCACTCCGAGGATGATCCTCGGCTCGGTGAGCCGCTGTGCTCCGACTGCTACGACTACGCGGGGTCGGTGCTGTTCAACGCCCTGGCGCCGGAACTGTGGCGGCGCTTCACGCTGGCGCTGCGGCGCTACCTCGCCAAGTCGGCCGGGCTGACACAGAAGGAGTTCCGCGAGACGCTCGCGGTCTCCTTCGCCAAGGTCGCCGAATACCAGCGCCGGGGCGTCGTCCACTTCCACGCGGTCATCCGCTTCGACGGTCCCGGCGGCCCGACCGCCCCGCCGCCCGGTTGGGCAACCGTCCGGCTCCTGGAGGACGCCGTTTGGCACGCCGCCGGCGCCGTGTCGGTCACCACTCCGGCCGCCCCCGGCATCCCGGCCCGGTCCTTGACCTGGG
The DNA here is from genome assembly GCF_039529375.1 of Actinomadura napierensis. Taxonomy (NCBI): domain Bacteria; kingdom Bacillati; phylum Actinomycetota; class Actinomycetes; order Streptosporangiales; family Thermomonosporaceae; genus Actinomadura; species Actinomadura napierensis. The sequence goes on along the minus strand of NZ_BAAAMR010000014.1, from coordinate 118,072 downwards.
GGCCGCAAGTCGACATCCGGGCCATCACGTCCTCGGGCGCGCTCACGCAGCAGGCCGTAGCGGGCTACATCGCCAAGTACGCCACCAAGGCCGCCGAATGCGTCGGCACCCTGGACCGGCGGCTTGACCCCGCTGACGACCTGGCCAAGCTGCCGATCACTCCGCACGCCCGGCGGCTCATCAGCCAATGCCTGACCTTGGGTGCCCTGGAGGAGTTCGCAGACCTCCGGCTCGTCCAGTGGGCTCACATGCTCGGCTTCCGGGGCCACTTCTCGACCAAGTCCCGCCGGTACTCCACCACCCTCGGCGCGCTGCGCGCCGCCCGCATCGCCTACGTCCGCGAGCAGTCCCCCGGCTGGCAGCCGCCCGACGACCAAGACCCTGACCTGATCCTCGCCATCGGTGAGTGGCGCTTCGCCAGCCAGGGCCTCACGCGCGGCGAGGCGCTCGTCACGGCAGCGCTCACCGGAAGACCTCTCCCCCCTCCCGCCGAAGTGACTGCAAGGAGCGCAGCTTGAGCAAGGCAAGCACACAGACACCTCCCCTCGACCTCGACGAACGGCTGTTGACGATCGCGGAGGCGGCCGAGCGTCTCAACACCTCCCCGCGGTTCCCTCGTCGGCTGGTGGCCGAACGGCGCATCCGCTTCGTCAAGCTCGGACGCTTCGTCCGCATCCCCGAATCCGCCCTTCGCGAGTTCATCGCTTCGGGGCTCATCGAACCCATGACCACATCTGACGTCTGGAGGGCTGCCTAATGGCGAACAGGGACGGACACCGCCGGTTCGGCAACGTCCGCAAGCGCGAGTCCGGGCGGTACCAGGTCCGCTATCCCGGCCCGGACGGACGGATGCGTACCGCGCCCAAGACCTTCGCCACCAAGAAGGAGGCGGAACGCGCGCTGACGCTGATCGAAGCGGAAATGCTCAGCGGGACATGGACCGACCCTGAGCGGGCCAAGGTCAAGCTCGGCGCCTACGCCGAACTGTGGATCGAGCAGCGGCAGACGCTCCGGCCGCGCACGCGCGAGTTGTACGCATGGCTGCTTCGCAAGCACATTGCTCCTCATCTCGGGGGCGTGGACCTGGGCAAGCTCAGCACGCCAATGATCCGGGAGTGGCTGACCAGGTTGGCGAATGCCGGGGTCGGGGCGACATCGCGAGCCAAGGCGTACCGGCTGCTGCGGGCCATCCTCATGACGGCGGTCGTGGAAGACAAGCTTCTCTCCCGCAACCCGTGCCAGGTGCGCGGGGCCGGCACCGAGCACGCGGAGGAGCGGCCCACGCTCACCGTCGCCCAGGTCTTCGAACTGGCCGAACGGGTCGGCGTGCGGCCGGTCGGCAACTTCCGCAAGCTGGATTCCGGTGACTACCGGCTCCGCTACCGCGTCAAGGGCGGCATCATGCGGCGCTTCCCGCAGACCTTCGCCACTCGCGCGGAAGCCGAACGGGCGCTGTGGAAGATGGCAGAGGACGGGCACGCCGACGTGATCCAGGACGAACGACTGCGGGCGTTCATCCTGCTGGCCACCTTCGCAAGCCTCCGCTGGGGCGAGATCACGGCGCTGCGTCGCTGCGACATCGATCTCACCGCGCGCACTGTCCGGGTCCGTCACGCCTACGTCGAACGGGCCAACGGTCAGATGCTGCTCGGGCCGCCCAAGTCTCAGGCGGGGGTTCGTACCGTCACCATCCCGGCCGCGATCGTCCCGCACCTGACGGCGCACATGAATAGGTACACGAAGAAGGAGGCGAACGCCCTGGTCTTCACCGGACTCAAGGGCGGACCGCTTCGCCGTAGCGGGTTCAACAAGGTCACCAACTGGACGCACGTCGTGAGAGCGCTCGGGGTCCCCAACCTGCATTTCCATGACCTTCGGCACACCGGCAACCAGCTCGCGGCCGACATGGGCGTCTCGACCAAGAACCTGATGGCGCGCATGGGCCATGACAACGAGCGGGCGGCGCTGCGCTACCAACACAGGTCGGCCAAGGGTGATCGCATCATCGCCGATGGCCTTGATGCGCTCGTCCGGGCGGAGCGCGACCAGGACGACGACGAGGACGGCGGCGCGGCCGGGACGCTGGTGCCGGTGGCCTAATGGCCCGCTAATGGCCCGTCAATGACGACGGCGAAAACGATCAAGGCCCAGGTTCGGGGATCATGTCCCTGGCCTGGGCCTTTGCGGTGAGCGGGTGACGGGAATCGAACCCGCGCTGTCAGCTTGGGAAGCTGAAGTTCTACCATTGAACTACACCCGCGTGGCGGGTGGTCGGGGCCGCCCGCGCTTGGACATCGTACCGGATAGTCGGGTGGGACGTCGTGCGGGTTGTGGGGGCCGGGGTGGGATAGCTTTTCCGGGTGCTGCTCTCCGATCGCGATATCAGGTCCGAGCTCGAGTCCGGGCGGGTGAAGATCGACCCGTACGAGCCGGGGATGGTCCAGCCGTCCAGTGTGGACGTGCGGCTTGACCGGTACTTCCGGGTGTTCGAGAACCACCGGTACCCGCACATCGACCCGGCTGTGGAGCAGCCGGACCTGACGCGGCAGGTGGAGGTGGACGCCGAGGAGGCGTTCGTGCTGCATCCCGGGGAGTTCGTGCTGGCCTCGACGTACGAGGTGTTCGGGCTGCCCGGCGACCTGGCGGCCAGGCTGGAGGGGAAGTCCAGCCTGGGGCGGCTCGGGCTGCTGACGCACTCGACGGCGGGGTGGATCGACCCCGGGTTCAGCGGGCACGTGACGCTGGAGCTGTCGAACGTGGCGACGCTGCCGATCAAGCTGTGGCCGGGGATGAAGATCGGGCAGATGTGCCTGTTCAGGACGAGTTCGCCGGCGCAGTACCCGTACGGGTCGGAGCGGTACGGATCGCGGTACCAGGACCAGCGGGGGCCGACTCCGTCGCGGTCGTATCTGAACTTCCACCGCACGAAGGTGTGAGCCCGGTCACGTGGCGTAGATCACCAAAAGATGAAACATCTTCTCGGGGCGGGTAGTTTCGAGCGACGCACAGCCTTGGCACCTGGTTGACAGCCTCTTTGGACTGAGGTGGTCGACGGGTGCCGGACGGATGAGGGCTACCCGTTTCCGCGCCGCCCCCGGGTGTGGGAACACGGAAGGAGATCGTGTCCATACTCCGCGCGGAAAGCGTCACGAAGCTGTTCGGCCGGAAGGCGGCCGAGGCGCAACGAAAACTGAAGGCGGGCGCCGATCTGAAGGACGTCCGCTCGCTGGGCGTCACCGCCGCCGTCGTCGACGCCACGTTCGAGGTCGAGCAGGGCGAGATCTTCGTGGTGATGGGCCTCTCGGGGTCCGGTAAGTCCACGCTGATCCGGATGCTGAACGGGCTGCTGGAGGCCACCGCCGGGACCGTCGAGATCGACGGCCAGGATATCGCGAAGCTGTCGCCGAAGGCGCTGCGAACGCTCCGGCAGGACAAGGTCAGCATGGTCTTCCAGCACTTCGCGCTCTTCCCCCACCGGTCCGTCCTGGCGAACGCCGCGTACGGGCTGGAGGTGCGCGGTGTCGCGAAGGAAGAACGAGAGAAGAAGGCCCGAGAGTTCCTGGGTCTCGTGGGGTTGTCCGGGTGGGAGGACAAACTGCCCGGCCAGCTGTCCGGCGGCATGCAGCAGCGGGTCGGGCTGGCCCGCGCGCTGGCGGCGGGCACCGACATCATCCTGATGGACGAGGCGTTCAGCGCGCTCGACCCGCTGATCCGGCGGGAGGTCCAGGACCTGCTGCTCGACCTGCAGGGACGGTTCGGCAAGACGATCGTGTTCATCACGCACGACCTGAACGAGGCCATGCGCATCGGCGACCGCATCGCGGTGATGCGGGAGGGCCGGATCGTGCAGATCGGGACGGCCGAGGAGATCCTGACGGACCCGGCGAACGACTACGTCGCCCAGTTCGTCGCGGACGTGGACCGCACCAAGGTGCTGACGGCGGCGTCGGTGATGGAGAAGCCGCTGGTCACCGTGCTGTCGACGACGGGGCCGCGGACGGCGCTGCGCACGTTGCGCGAGCACCAGACCGACGCCGCGTTCGTGATCGGCCGGGACCGCAAGCTGATCGGCAAGGTGAAGGCGACGGCGGTCGCGGACGCGGTGAAGGACAACGTCCAGAAGCTGGACGGGCTGATCGACCCGGAGGAGCTGCAGCCGGTGTCGCCGGACACCTCCGTCTCGGACCTGTTCCTGCGCTCCGCGGAGAGCGACCTGCCGGTGCCCGTGACGGACGCGGACGGGACGCTGCTCGGCGTGATCCCGCGGGTCACGCTGCTGGCGGCGCTCGGCGCGATCAGCACGCACGTGGACGAGGTCGCCGCGTCGTCCGCCAACGACGAGGAGGACGCCGCGGACGACGCGGCGCCGGCGCTCGCGCTGACGAAGGAGGGTTCCGTTGACGACTGACGTGCTCGCGAGCGAGCTGCCCCGGGTGCACGTCGGCGACTGGTTCGACAGCCTGGTGACCTGGTGCACCGACAACCTGGGCTGGCTGTTCGACGGGATCGGCTCCGGCATCGAGTGGGCGGTCGACAACCTGACCGACCTGCTGAACCTGCTGCCCCCGCTGGGGCTCACGGTGGTCCTGGCGCTGGTCGCCCTGCTGGTCGCCGGCTGGCGGCTCGGGGTGTTCACGCTGGTCGGGTTCGCGCTGATCGACAGCATGGAGCTGTGGGACCCGGCGATGGACACGCTGGCGCAGGTGCTGGTGGCGGCGGTGATCGGGGTGGTGATCTCGATCCCGATCGGCATCGCGGCGGGCCGGAACGCGGTGGTGAGCCGGATCACCCGGCCCGTCCTCGACTTCATGCAGACGATGCCGGCGTTCGTCTACCTGATTCCGGCGATCTTCTTCTTCCACATCGGCGCGGTGCCGGGCGTGGTGGCGACGGTGATCTTCTCGCTGCCGCCTGGCGTGCGCCTGACCGAACTCGGCATCCGGGGCGTCGACCCGGAGATGGTGGAGGCGGGCGAGGCGTTCGGCACGCCCCCGCTGCGGGTGCTGACCCGGATCCAGATCCCGCTGGCGATGCCGTCGATCATGGCGGGCGTGAACCAGCTGATCATGCTGGCGCTGTCGATGGTCGTGATCGCGGGCATGGTCGGGGCGGGCGGTCTCGGCGGCGAGGTCGTCGAGGGCATCCAGCGGGTGGACATCTCGGGCGGCTTCGAGGCCGGTCTCGGCGTGGTCGTCCTGGCCATCTACCTGGACCGGCTCACCGGGTCGCTGGGCGACGACCGCCGGAGCGTGCTGCGGACGCTCTTCTCGCGCGGCATGCCCGGCCCCGTCGGCTGACCCCGTCGGCCAATCCCGTCGGCTGACCCCGGCGCGCACGATCTTTTTCCTCCCACCCCTGCACAGCAACGAAAGGAAGGGCATTGCGTCCCAAATTCAAGGTTCTGGCCGCGGCGGCGATGGCGCTGGCGCTCGGTGCCACGGCGAGCGCCTGCAACAGCTCGGACGACAAGAAGAACAGCAAGGATCTGACGCTCGGCGTCGTGTCCGGCTGGTCGGAGGGCGAGGCCGCCACCGCGCTGTGGAAGAAGATGCTGACCGACAAGGGCTACAAGGTCTCGGTGAAGCAGCTCGATGCCGGTCCGCTGTATGCGGGGATGGCGCAGGGCGACGTGGACCTGTACCTCGACTCGTGGCTGCCGAACACCCACGAGGACTACTGGAAGCAGTACGGCGACAAGCTGGAGAAGGTCGGCGTCTGGTACCCGTCGGCGCCGCTGACGATCGCCGTGCCGAACTACTCGCCGCTGCACTCGCTCGCCGACCTCAAGGGCAAGGGCTCGCAGTACGGCGGCAAGATCATCGGCATCGAGAAGAGCTCCGGGCTGTACCGCGTGTCGCAGGAGAAGATGCTGCCCGCCTACGGCCTGGACAAGGAGTACACGGTCACCACGTCGTCCACGGCGGCGATGCTGGCCGAGCTGCAGAAGGCGATCAGCGCCCACAAGGACATCGTCGTCACGCTGTGGCGCCCGCACTGGGCGTACTCGAAGTTCCCGATCCGGGACCTGCAGGACCCGAAGGGCGCGATGGGCAAGCCGGACGGCGTCTACACCGTCGGGCGCAAGGACTTCGGCAAGGACCAGCCGCAGGTGGCGGGCTGGCTGAAGAAGTTCAAGATGGACGACAAGCAGCTGGGCTCCCTCGAGGACCTGATGGAGAACCAGTACAAGGGCAAGCCGGACCAGGCGGTGGACGCGTGGCTGAAGGCGAACCCGGGCTTCGAGAAGTCCATGACGGGCTGATGCGTCGTCCCGTCCCGGAGGGAACGTTCCAGCGTTCCTGAAGGCGTCAGGGGGCCGTCCGGGCATACCGGACGGCCCTCTGCCTTTTCGAGGCGTTCTGGACCGTTTCAGGACGTCCCAGGCAGACGAGCGGCCGGGCTCAGCCCGCGAGACCGACGCTGAAGAGCACGACGAGCAGGCCAAGGCCGGTGGCGCCCAGCGTCATCACGCGCGGGTGCCCGCTGTGCGCCTCCGGCAGGATCTCGGCGGCGGACAGGTACAGCAGGACGCCCGCGAACAGCCCGAGGTAGGGCCCGAGGACGCCCTCCGGGACCGTTCCGAGCAGGGTGAGCGCGGCGCCCACGATCGGCGCGACGGCGTCGGCGAGCAGCAGCGCGAGGGCGGGACGCCGGTCCCGGCCGCCGAGCGAGGCCGCGGTGAAGGTGTTGAAGCCGTCCGCGAAGTCGTGCGTGACGACGGCGAGCGCGACGAACGCGCCGACCCGGTCGCCGGACTGGAAGCCGAGGCCGATGCTCAGGCCGTCCACCAGGCTGTGCCCGACGAGGGCGAACGCGGCGAGCAGCCCGGCGCCGCCCGGCCCGCCGTCCCCGGCGTGGACGTGGCCGTGCGCGTGGACGTGCGGGGCGTACTCGCCCTCGTGCGCGCGGTGGATGGCCACGGACTGCTCCACCACGTGCAGCAGCAGGAACCCGACGGCGAAGCCGATCATGGGGGCGGGGACGCCCAGCGGCCGGTCCCCCGTCATCTGCAGCGACTCGGGGATCAGGTCGAACGCGACGACGCCGAGCATCAGCCCGCCGGCCAGCCCGAGGACGAGGTGCCGCTTGTCGCGCACCCGCATCGCCGCGAGCCCGCCGGCGAGCGTCATCAGGAATGCCAGGGCGGACACGAGCACGGCCATCCCACGGTCTTACCAGCCGCTTCGCCGGTCACTCCTCCCGCCGCGTCCATGATCGGCTACAGATCGCTTGACCACGCGAAGCGGCCCCGGCCCCCGTGGAACGGGGACCGGGGCCGCTGGGCCGGACGGTGTCACTCGGCGGCGACGGGCTCCTTCGCCTGGGCGGTGCCTTCGCCCTTGATGGAGCGGATGAGCAGCTGGGAGACGTCGACGACTTCCAGGCTCTCCTTGGCGTCGCCGGAGTTCTTCTTCTCGTTGATGGCGTCACCGAGCATGACCAGGCAGAACGGGCATGCGGTGGAGACGGTGTCGGGGTCGGTGGTCAGCGCCTCGTCCACGCGTTCGGTGTTGATGCGCTTGCCGATCCGCTCTTCCATCCACATCCGGGCGCCGCCGGCGCCGCAGCAGAACCCGCGGTCCTTGTGGCGGTGCATCTCCTGCGTCTTGACGCCGGGGACGGTGGCCATGATGTCGCGGGGCTGCTTGTAGACCTTGTTGTGGCGGCCCAGGAAGCACGGGTCGTGGTAGGTGATCTTCTCCTCGATCGGGGTGACCGGGGTGAGCTTGCCCTCCTCGACCAGGTGCGCCAGCAGCTGGGTGTGGTGGACGACCTCGTAGTTCCCGCCGATCTGCGGGTACTCGTTGGCCAGGGTGTTGAAGCAGTGCGGGCAGGTCGCCACGATCTTCTTCACGCCGGCGTCGTTGAGGGTCTCGACGTTCTGCTGGCCGAGCATCTGGAACACGAACTCCATGCCCAGGCGGCGGGCCGGGTCACCGGTGCAGGCCTCCATCGGGCCGAGCACCGCGAACTTCACGCCCGCGATGTGCAGCAGTTCGGCGACGGCCTTGGTGGTCTTCTTGGCCCGGTCCTCCAGGGCGCCGGCGCAGCCGACCCAGAACAGGTACTCGGTGTCCTCGGAGACCTTGTCGTCGACGACCTCGACCTCGAAGTCCAGCTCCTCGATCCACTCGAGGCGCTTCATCTCGGACATGCCCCAGGGGTTGCCCTTGTTCTCGAGGTTCTTCAGCATGACGCCGGCCTCGGACGGGAACGAGGACTCGATCATCACCTGGAAGCGGCGCATGTCCAGGATGTGGTCGATGTGCTCGATGTCGACCGGGCACTGCTCCACGCACGCGCCGCAGTTGGTGCACGACCACAGCACGTCGGGGTGGATGACGCCGTCCTCGCCGACGAGCTCCTTGTCGACCTGCATGGCGAGCTTCTGCTCGTCGGTGAACTTCTCCCGCTCCTCTTCGGAGGCGAGCATGTACGGGGCCTTGGCCAGGGCGTGGTCGCGCAGCTCCAGGATGACCATCTTGGGCGACAGCGGCTTGCCGGTGTTCCAGGCCGGGCACTGGGACTGGCAGCGACCGCACTCGGTGCAGGTCGCCATGTCGAGGAAGCCCTTCCAGGTGAAGTCCTCGATCTTGCCGCGGCCGAAGACGTCCTCGTCGGGGTCGGCCTCCTCGAAGTCCAGCGGCTTGCCGCCCGACATCATCGGCTGCGCGGCGCCCAGGCCGTCGGGGCGGCGCTTGAACATGACGTTCAGCGGGGCCAGGAAGATGTGCAGGTGCTTGGAGTGCACGACGAACACCAGGAACACCAGCGCGACGCCGATGTGCAGGAGCAGCCCGATCTCTTCCAGGATGTCCAGGGTGTGGGTGGACAGGCCGTCGAACAGGTGCCCCACGACCCAGGAGAAGTAGGCGCCCTTGCCGTAGTTCAGGTTGCCGTTGGCCCACCCGACGCCGCGGAAGAAGAACATCGTCCAGATCACGTTGAAGATCATGAACAGCGTGATCCACGCGCCGGACAGGTGCGAGCCCTTGAACCGGGACTTGCGGTCCAGCCGCTTGGGGGAGTTCTTGATCCGGATCGCCGTGAAGGTGATCAGGCCCGCGGTGCAGGCCAGCGCGATGGTGTCCTGGATCGCGCCGATCGGCGGCCAGGTCTGCAGCCACGGGATCTTGTGGTCCAGCCCGGCCAGCAGCGCGACCGCCGCCTCCAGGTAGACCGTGATCAGCAGGAAGAACGCCCACATGACGGCGGCGTGCGCGGCGCCGGCCAGCGACCACTTCAGCAGCTTGCGCTGACCCAGGACCTCGGTGACCTGGCCCTCGATGTCAGCCTTCTTGTCACGCTTGACCTGCAACACCCGGTCGGGGTCGGGCTGCCCGGCCATGGCCGTGTTGTACAGGAAGAGCACCCGCCGGGCGGCGAGCGCCAGGGCGACCGCCGTTCCGGCGAGCCCAATGACCAACGTGATCCAGAACACTGTTCCGTCCTCCTGGGGTACGGGCGATGGCAGTCAGCGTAGGGCTCGCGACAGACCGCGTCTCATCCGGGGCCCGAATACTACTCGGTAGTAGCTTATGTGGTCACGTGCGCTGGTCAGCACGTCTCTCGACCGGTCCGCGGCCCGGTAGGGCACGGACGGGGTGTTCCACCGTCCCCTCACCTTACGGATTTGGCGGACCGATGAGTATCGGGCGGTTTCCGAGTCAAATCCACAGGAGAAGGACTCGTCCAGCACGCTCCCGTCCAGCGGTACGTGCGGCGGGACCCACCGAAACGCATTCAAGGAGACCGGCGATGACCTCGAACCCCGACCTCGCGCCCGCGGCCCGGCGGCTCGCGGACCTGATCAGCACCGTCCGCGACGACCGGCTCGACGCCCCGACGCCCTGCTCGGACTCCTCGCTCGCCACCCTGATCGACCACGTCGACGGGCTGTCGCAGGCGTTCACCATGGCCGCCGAGAAGGACGTCCCCGAGGGCGGGTCGCAGCCGCCGTCCCCCGACGCGTCCCACCTGGCGCCCGACTGGCGCGTCCGCGTCCCCGAACGGCTCGACGCGCTCGCCGCCGCCTGGCGCGAACCGTCCGCCTGGGAAGGGATGGCGGAGGCGGGCGGTGTGCAGATGCCCGCCCAGGTCATGGGACGCGTCGCACTGAACGAGCTGGTCGTGCACGGCTGGGACATCGCCAGGGCCGGCGGGCAGCCCTACGTCTGCGGCGACGACGAGGTGCAGGAGTGCCTGGTCTTCGTCGGGCAGGCCGTCGAGCAGAGCGGCGGCAAGGGCACGCCCGGGCTCTTCGAGGCCCCCGTCCCCGTCCCGGACGGCGCGTCCCCCCTCGACCGGCTCATCGCCCTCACCGGCCGCGACCCGTCCTGGACGCCCTAGCCGCACCGGCCTCGGCGGCATGGGCGATCCCCCGGCACATGCCGCCGAAGACCCGGTCGTGGAACGGCTTGACCGCCCACCAGCCGGTCCAGGACGCCGCGGGCGCGCTAGGCGGCCCGGCACCGGCGTGACCGCCCCGACCCACAGGCTCGACAGCCACGGGCTCAGAACGGGCACCGGGACGACGAGCCGCCTGCCGAGCCCGGCGACGGCGGCGTAGCGCCGCATCATGTCGCGGTAGGTGAGCACGTCCGGCCCGCCGATGTCGAAACCCCGGCAGACCTCGGCGGGCAGGTCCGCGGACGCCACCAGGTAGTGCAGGACGTCCCGGATCGCGATCGGCTGGATGCGGGTGCGCACCCAGCGCGGGGTGACCATCACCGGCAGCCGCTCGGTCAGGTACCGCAGCACCTCGAACGAGGCCGACCCCGACCCGATGATCACCGCGGCGCGCAGCCACACCGCCGGCACCCCGGCGTCGAGCATGATCCGGCCCACCTCGGCGCGGGACCGCAGATGCGGCGACAGGTCCTCGTCCGGGGCCATCCCGCCCAGGTAGACCAGCCGCCCCACGCCCGCGTCCCGGGCGGCCGCGGCGAAGGTGCGGGCGGCACGGCGGTCGGCCTCGGCGAACCCGGCCTCGCCGCCGATCGCGTGGATCAGGTAATAGGCCACGTCCACGCCGTCCAGGGCCCGGCGCGTCGGCTCCGGGTCGGTCGCGTCGGCTTCGGCGATCTCCACCCGCCCCGCCCACGGGTGGTCGCGCAACCTGCGCGCCGTGCGGGTCATGCACCGCACGCGGTATCCGGCGTCCAGCAGCGCGGGCACCAGCCGGCCGCCGATGTAGCCGCCGGCCCCCGTCACGAGGCACAGACGGCCGTCACCCGTGCGATCGTCCATGGCGCGCTCCTGCCCGCGGTCCGTCCGCGGCCGGCGCACGCCATGGCCGGCCGCTTCGGACCGGGCCCCCGCGCCCCGCCCGTGCGGAGCGCCGTCTTTCCCCTGGTCGAGTGCTCCGTACCCCCCGCCCGCCCGGGCAAGCGCGGCCGGCCGGAGGCTCCGCGCCGCGGTCACGATCGGCGGGCATGGGCCTTCTCGCCGTCGCAACCTCTGAGCGGGGCGCTACCAGGGGATCGGGCCGTCGTCGTCCTGGAAGGTGCCGGTGGGGCCGTCGTCGGGCAGGGTCGCGAGCCGGACCGCGATCGCCGCGCCCTGCTCGGGGGTGCGGACGCCGCGGAAGCCGTTGAGGTCGGTCGCGCAGAAGCCGGGGCAGCCCGCGTTGATCAGGATGTTCGTGTCGTGCAGCTCCTTGGCGTACTGGACGGTGACGGCGTTGAGGAACGTCTTCGAGGTCGCGTACGCGGCGGCGATCGGGCCCGTCTGGGCGCCCGGAGTGGTCTGCCGGGTGAGGGAGCCGACGGTGCTGGACATGTTCACGATCCGCGGGGACGCCGAGCGGCGCAGCAGCGGCAGCATCGCGTTGGTCACGCGGATGACGCCGATCACGTTCGTCTCCACGGCCGTCCGCACGGTGTCCAGGTCGACCCGGGTGGGCTCCTGCGGCATGCCGCCGGTGATCCCGGCGTTGTTGACCAGCACGTCGAGGCGTCCGGCGCGCTCCTCGACCAGCCGCGCGGCGGCGGCCGCGCTCGCGTCGTCGGTCACGTCCAGCGGCACGCCGAACGCGTCGGCTCCCGCCGCGCGCAGCTTCTCGACGGCGGCCTCCCTCGGCCCCTCGCTGCGGGCGCCGACGCCGACGCTCCAGCCGAGCGCGCCCAGGCCGGCCGCGATCTCGTATCCGATCCCCTTGTTCGCGCCGGTGATCAGCGCGATCGTCTTTTCGGTCATGCATCGATCGTCACGCCTCCCCCTGCGTCCTGGCCAACACCGTCTGGGTGGGCCGCGATACCCGGCGGGTATCGTGGCGGGCATGGAGACGCGGGAGCTGCGGTACTTCGTCGCCGTCGCCGAGGAGCTGCACTTCGGACGGGCCGCCGAGCGGCTCGGCATCGCGCAGCCACCGCTCTCACGGGCGATCCAGCAGCTCGAACGGCGCCTCGGGGTGACGCTGCTGGACCGCACCAACCGCACCATCGCGCTGACCGAGGCCGGGACGGTGCTGCTGCACGAGGGCCGGGCGGCCCTGGACGCGGTCGAGGCCGCCGACCGCCGGACCCGCCGCGCCGCCGCCGCGTCCGGCGATCCCGGGATCGTCCTCGTCACCAAGGCCGGGGCGTCCAGCGAGCTGCTGCCGAAGCTGCTCGACGCCTACGCCGCCGAGCCCGGCGCGGTGACCGTCGACGTGCTCCTGTGCGCGCCGGGCGAGCAGGAGCGGCTGCTGCGCGACGGGCGGGCCGACGTGGCGCTGCTGCACCGGCCGTTCGACTCGGCGGCCGGGTTCGACACCGAGGAGCTGCGCACGGAGGAGCAGGTCGCGGTGCTGCCGGCCGGGCACCCCCTCACCGCCCGCGCCCACCTGCGGCTGGCCGACGTCACCGCGCTGCCCGGCCTGCCGATGCCGCGCTGGCCCGGCCCGGACGGCACGTACCCGGACGGCCCCGGTCCGCGAGTCCACGACCACGCGCAGCTGCTCCAACTGATCGCGCTCGGCCGGGCCGCCGCCGTCCTGCCGGAGTCGTCCCGCGCCCGGCTGCCCCGCGACCTCGCCACCGTGCCGCTGCTGGACGCGCCGAAGGTGACGACGGTGATCGCGTGGCCGCCGCACAGCCGGTCCCTGGCCCTCGCCGGCCTGGTCCGCGCCGCGACCCGCCTCTAGCGCCCGCGCTCCCGCCAGGCGCGCTCCCACTGCCGGGTCAGCATCGGATAGACGATCAGGTGGCGGAACGGCGCGATGAACGCCATGTACAGCCGCCCGAACCGGCCGTTGGGCTTGACCAGGACCGCCATCCGGAGCTCGTGGCCGCCATCTGCGGCCGGCGCCCAGCCGAGATGCATGACGCCGTGGACGGTCCGGTTCGCCATTTCGCGGACGTCCTCGTCGGCGAGCCGGTAGACGGGGGTGAACGGACCGTCCGGGGCGAGGCCGTCGGCGGTCGCGCGGAGGTCGGACGGGAGGCGGTCGCGGACGGGCTCGACGCGGCTGCCGAGGCCCGTCCGCGACCTGTCCACGCCGAGCAGGGCGCCGAGCTTCATGCGCACCGCGAGCAGGAGCCTGACCGGGGGCGCCTGGTTGGCGAACCCGCCGGCCGTCCGCATCGCTTCGAGCATCGCGGGGAAGTCGTCCGGCCCGGCGCCCGGGGTTCGGTACGACCACACGTCCTGCAGCTGGAAGTCGCGGGTGAACTCGTGGACACGCCATGGCCGCTCGGTGTGGGCCCGGTCCGGAAGCCTCATGGGCGCCGTCCTTCGTCCAGGTATACGGTTGCGTACAACAGCAGGCTAACGCCACTTATACGGGTGCGTATAGATGGCGGCGAGGTGAGGTGGGGCACTTGGCGGGCGCGACCCGGACGCCGCGGGAGCGATGGATCGAGGAAGGGCTGCGGGCCCTCGCCGAAGGCGGCCCGGACGCCGTGCGCGTCGAGGCGCTCGCCAAGCGGCTCGGCGTCACCAAGGGCGGGTTCTACGGGTACTTCGCCGACCGCGACGCGCTCCTGGAGGCGATGCTGGACGCCTGGGAGCGCGAGAGCACCGACGAGGTGTTCCAGCGCATCGCGGAGGAGGGCGGCGACCCGGCCACCCGGATCCGGCGCGCCGGGACGCTCACCTTCTCCGGCGACCGCCTGCTCCCCATCGACCTCGCCGTCCGCGACTGGGCCCGCCGCGACGAGGCCGTCGCCGAGCGCCTGCGCCGCGTGGACAACCGGCGCATGGCCCTGCTGCGGGAGATGATCGGCACGTTCTGCTCCGACCCGGCCGAGGTCGAGGCCCGCAGCCTGATCGCCTTCTGCGTGGCGATCGGGCACCACTTCCTCGCCGCCGACCACGACGGCCTGACCCGCGGCGACGTCCTCACCCGCGCCGCCGACCTCGTCCTGAACCCGAGCCGGTAGCGTTTTTTGAACACGTTCGATTTTCTGCGCTACGCTCCTGTACAGACGGAGGTGGAGCGCCATGAAGCTGGTGATTCCCGGCGGCACCGGGCAGGTGGGCACGATCCTGGACCGGGCGTTCACCGGCGCGGGCCATGAAGTGGTGGTGCTGACGCGGCGGCCCGCGCGGGACCGGGAGCTGCCCTGGGACGGGCGGACGCTCGGCCCCTGGGCGGAGGCGTTCGACGGCGCCGACGCCGTGGTCAACCTCGCCGGACGCAGCGTGAGCTGCCGCTACACCCCGGCCAACCTCCAGGACATGATGGATTCGCGGGTGCTGTCGACGCGGGTCGTGGGCGAGGCCATCGCCGCCGCCGCGCGCCCACCCCGCGTCTGGCTGCAGATGAGCACCGCGACCATCTACGCCCACCGCTTCGACGCGCCCAACGACGAGGCGACCGGCGTCATCGGCGGCGACGAACCGGACGTCCCGCGCTACTGGGAGTACAGCGTCCGGATCGCCAAGGCGTGGGAGCGGGAGCAGAAGCGCGCGGCGACACCGTCCACCCGGAAGGTCGCCCTGCGCGCCGCCATGGTGATGAGCCCCGACCGCGGCGGCGTGTTCGACGTGCTGCTGCGGATGGCGCGGCTCGGCCTCGGCGGGCCGGTCGCGGGCGGCGCGCAGTACATGTCGTGGATCCACGAGCGCGATCTCGTCCGCGCGGTGGAATTCCTGATCGACCGGGACGACCTCGCCGGGCCGGTGAACCTCGCCGCGCCCGCTCCCCTGCCGCAACGCGCGTTCATGCGGGAGTTGCGCTCCGCGTGGGGCATGCCGGTGGGCCTGCCCGCGACGAAGTGGATGGCCGAGATCGGGGCGCTCGCCCTGCGCTCGGACACCGAACTGCTGCTGAAGAGCCGCCGCGTCGTCCCCGGCCGCCTCCTCGACGCCGGCTTCACCTTCACCCACCCCGAATGGCCAGAAGCCGCCACCGACCTCGTCCAACAAATCCGCGCCCGCTGAGGTCCACGGCGCTTAGGCGTGCCTGGCAAAATGCAACGCGTGGCCATCAAACTTGAGAACGTCGGCATCACCGTTCGCGACCTCGAAGCAGCGATCTCCTTTTTCACCGACCTCGGGCTCACGGTCGTCGGGCGTGACACGGTCAGTGGCGAGTGGACCGACACCGCCGTCGGCCTTGATGGCAACCACGCCAACATTGCGATGCTCCAGACGCCGGACGGTCACGGTCACCTTGAGCTCTTCGAGTACATCCACCCCAATGCGATCGAGTCGGAGCCCACTCGTCCCAACGAGATCGGCATGCACCGCGTCGCCTTCTCAGTCGACGACATCGACAAAGCCCTTGAGATAGCCGCGAAACACGGGTGCCGTCCGCTTCGCGGCGTGGCCACCTATGAGGACATCTACAAGCTCACGTATGTCCGCGGTCCCAGCGGCATCATCGTGATGCTCGCCGAGGAGCTGAAGAAGAACTGACGTCCGATCGGCCCAATGAGGATGTGTCGCCAGCAGCTCGCGCTGGGAGCCATGCACCGGAAGCGCATGGCCGACCCACCTCCATAGCGCCGACGCACCCACCGGGAACCACATGACCGGGGGCTGTCCGCCGGCGGACCGGCGGACAGCGCGTTCCGTCAACTGGTGGTGCGAGTGATCTGGATGGCGGGGCTGACCTTGAACTCGCCGGTGAAGGTGATCGTCTCGCCCGACGCGCGCACTCCCGCGCAGCCGACGGAGCCGTTGTTGTTGGCCGTGGTGAACGGGGTGGCGACCGCGCTGTTGTACTTCAGGGTCTGGGTGCCGTTGGCGTAGCTCGCCGCGATCTTGCCGAACGAGAACCGGCAGTCGTCCGCGAAGATCGTGATGCCGAACGGGGAGCTCTGCGCCCCCGAGATGGTCGTCGTGCCCGTGGCGGCGTCGTAGCCGGTGGCGGTGTAGGAGATGGGCCCGACGCCGACGCCCACGTTCCCGAGGATGACGGCGGTGCCGCCGCCGGGGCGGGTGCACGGGCTGCCGAGGGTGTCGGTGTTGGTTCCGAGCGACGTGGTGGCGCCGGTGGCGGTCCTGCTCGCCATCTGCCCCCACTGCTTCACGCTGGTGCAGGTGACCAGGGTCGCGCCCGCCTGATTCTTGATGGTCACGGTACCCGTCGAGGCGGTGGTGTACTTGCCGTCGGCCGCCGGATTGACGACCTTCCAGGTGGTGGTGGCGGCGTGCGCGGCGACCGCCGGCGCGCTCAGCGCCAACGGAGCCGCCGCGGCCGCGGCGAGGGCGATGTGCTGGGAGAAGCGCCGGGAGAGGGGACGAGGCATAGGGGGAATGACCTCCTTCTGCCCGCATTCGCGGGCCGCCGGTGGAAGATCCACTGGCTGGCGGAGTCAACGTAACCCGAGGCCCCGACCAAGATCAATAATCAATTTCACCGGACGCGCGTCCCCGCACGTCAGAAGTTGCCGCCCACCCTCGCCCGGCATCCGGGGGTCGTTGCGGTCAGTCGCTCGACTCGTCGGCGGGCGACGGCTTGGCGATCACGAAGGTGCCCCGCCCGTGGACGCCTCGGACGAGGCCATGTTCACGGAGGAGCCTGATCGCCGCCTCCGCCGTGTTGACGGACACCTTGAACTCGTCCGCGACGGCTCGCACGGCGGGAATGCGGCGGCCCACGGGATAGACGCCGTCCACAATGCGCGCCGTGAGAACCCCCGCCACCTGGAGATACAGAGGCTCCATGCCGTCGAGATCGATACTCACATGGAAACACTAGGTCACCTGGAATCACGCTTGGACATATCATCACATTCAGAAACACCAGGGGACACTGGGTGTCACTGGGGGTAGCCTCAGCAGATGAAGCGGCCCCGGCGCGGTGGTGGTGCACTGCGCCGGGGCCTAGGAATCGACCGTCGATAGGAGGCGATCGACCCATGACCCCTGAGAGTAGAGCGCGGCTTGAGGCGCTGGGCGTGGTTCTGCGGGTGTACGGGCTTCAGGCGTCCATGACCGAGGACGGGTTGCGCGTCGTCAATCGGGCGGTGGCGGGGTGCTGTGCGGCGCATCCGGCCGATCTGATCAGCGTCGGGGCGCGGGAGGACGACGGCGGGCGGCTGTGGTTCTTCACGTCGTGGCGTCACCCGGTCGCGGAGGTGGAGCGCGTCGTGGACGCGGTGATGGTGATCCGGGGGCTGCTCGACGGGGAGCCGGGGGTGGCGTTGTGATCGAGGCGGTCACGGTCGTCGCGTCCGGGGCGGCGGTGCTGGCGGCGGTCATCGGCATGGTCGTGGTCGAACGGCGGCCTCGGTATCGGGGGCGGCATCGCTCGCTGTTGTGATCGCCGAACGGCTGAGCCTGTACCTGGCAGGTGTACCTCCAGCGGGGCGCTGGTTGGTCTGTGCGGCGCGGCGCAGGGTGGGCGGCATGACGACAGAGATTTCGCCGAGTGCCGCGCGGCTGGGGCTGCGCGGGTGGCTCGTCCTCATCACGTTGTGCGGCGCCACGTTCATGACCGGGCTGGACTACTCGATCATCACGGTGGCGCTGCCGGAGATCGGCCGGGACCTGGGGTTCTCCAGCACGTCGGCGCTGCAGTGGGTGGCCACCGCGTGCCTGCTGCCGACGGCCGCGCTGATGCCCCTGTTCGGGCGGGCGTCCGACATGGTCGGCAGGCGCCGGTTGTTCATGGCCGGGGTGGCGGGGTTCGCCGGACTGTCGCTGCTGGCCGCGCTGGCGCCGAGCCCCGGGCTGCTGGTGGCGGCGCGGGCCGGGCAGGGGGTCGCGGCGGCCATGATCGGTCCGGCCGCGCTCGCGCTGATGACCGGCGCGTTCCCCGAGGGGCCGCAGCGGACGCGGGCGCTCGGGGTGAACGGCGCGCTGCTGTCGCTGGGGTTCGTCATCGGGACGATCGGCGGCGGGCTCATCACCAGCGGGCTGAACTGGCGCTGGACGATGCTCATCCTGTTCGGCATCGGCTCGCTGGTCATGGTCGGGGCGGTCGCGGTGGTCCGCGAGACGGCGGGACGGAGCCGGACGCGGCTCGACGTGCCCGGTGCGGTGCTGGCGAGCGGCGGGCTGTTCGCCCTGGTGTACGGGATCTCGACCGGCGGGGACGATGGTTGGGGCAGTGCGCGGACGCTGACGGTACTGGCCGCCGCGGTGGTGCTGCTCGGCTCCTTCCTGGGTGTAGAGGCTCGGCATGCGGCTCCGCTCGTCCCGTTGCGGCTGCTGCGCCGTCCGACCGTCAAGTGGGGCATGGCCGTGGGGCTGGTCACCTTCGGGATGTGCGGTGGGGCGACGCTGCTGCTCAGCATCTACATGCAGGACGTCCTGGGCTACTCGCCCCTGGAGACCGGGCTCGGGTTCCTCGGCGAGGGCGTCGCGGCCCTGGCCGGCGGGACGCTCGCGGCCCGGCTCATCAACGCCCGCGGGACGGTCACGACGATCGCGGCCGGGCTCACCGTGCAGGCGGTGGGCACCGCGGCGATGGTGTTCCTGCCGGTCCACGGCGGTCTGGTGCTGTTGCTGGCCACCTCGGCGGCGATGGGCTTCGGGCACGTCCTGACGGTGGTGGCCGCCGTCACGACGATCACCTCGGGGCTGCACCAGGCGGACCAGGGCGTCGCGGGCAGCCTGGCCCAGATGCCCACGTTCGTCGGCGCGATCGGCGTGGCCGGGCTCACCGCGATCGTGGCGGCCCGCGCCGAGGCGCTCGCCCCGTCCACCACCGAGGCCCTGGCCACGCTGGGCGGGCTGCACGCCGCCTTCCTCGCGGCCGCCGCGGTCGCGGTGTTCGGCGCGGTGGCGGGCGGCGTCCTGCTCCATCGGACGGGCGGGCGGCCGGTTGAAGAGCCGGACGAGCGCTGCCTCGCGACGACCTAGGGAGCGGCTGCGGCGACGAGTTCGGCGAGTCGCCGCAGCCGTTCCTGTGACGGGGTGCCCGGTTCGGCCTGGAAGACGGTCACGCCCTGCCCCTCGTCGTCGGGCGTCCGGAGGAGTTCGGCGGTGAGGGTCATGACGCCCACGTCCGGATGCCGGTAGTCGCGTGAGATGGACGCGCAGTTGGAGACCGGATGCTCCGTCCACAGGGCGCGGAACTCCGGGCTGAGCGTCGTCAGTTCCTCGATCAGGGCGGTCAGCCCCTCGTCGCCGGGGAACCTGCTCAGCGAGCCCTCCAGGTAGGCGATGTCGTCGCGGGCCTTCTGCTCCCAGTCGACGAAGAGGCTCCGGGAGAAGTCGGTCTCCAGGAAGTCGATGCGGACGAAGTTGGGCTTCTCGTCGCCGTCGAAGTCCCAGTGCGGGGCCAGCAGGGCATGGGCCAGGCGGTTCCACGCGAGGAAGTCGCCCCGCCTCCCCACGGCGACGGCGGGGACGTCGGTGAACGAGTCGACCATCATCCTGATGCCCGGACGCAGCCGTTCCGGCTTGACCCGCTCCCGGGACCTGAGGACGCGGGCCAGCCGGTGGAGGTGGCCCTTCTCGTCGTCGTCGAGCCGGAGGACACGGGCGAGGGAGTCGAGGACCTCGTCGGAGACGTTCGGGCTCTGCCCCTGCTCCAGCCGCGTGTAGTACCCGACGCTGACCCCCGCGAGCGGCGCCAGCTCCTCCCGGCGCAGCCCGGCGACCCGCCGGTGCCTCACCCCGGGGCTCAGCCCCACGTCCTCGGGGCGGAGCCGGGCACGGCGGGACCGGAGGAACTCGCCGAGAGCGGAACTGGGATACATGACGGCGGATCAGACCCGTTCGAAGACGGCGGTGAGGCCCTGGCCGCCGCCGATGCACATGGTTTCAAGGCCGTAGCGGGCCTCGCGGCGGTCCATCTCGCGGGCGAGGGTGGCGAGGATGCGGGTGCCGGTCGCGCCGACGGGGTGGCCGAGGGAGATGCCGGAGCCGTTGACGTTGATGCGGTCCCAGTCGGCGTCCTTGACGTCCCATTCGCGGGTGACGGCGAGGACCTGCGCGGCGAACGCCTCGTTCAGCTCGATGAGGTCGATGTCGGCGAGGGTGAGGCCGGCGGCGGCGAGGGCCTTGGCGGTCGACGGGACGGGCCCGATGCCCATCGTGCGGGGCGGGACGCCCGCGCGCGCCCACGAGACCACCCGGACGAGCGGGCGCAGCCCGAGTTCGGCGGCGCGCTCGGGGGTGGTGACGATGCACGCGGCGGCGGCGTCGTTCTGGCCGCTGGAGTTGCCCGCCGTGACGGTGGCCTCGTCGTCGGTCTTGCCGAGGACGGGACGCAGCCTGCCCAGGGTCTCCATGGACGTGTCGGGCCGCGGATGCTCGTCGGTGTCCACAACCGTGTCGCCCTTGCGGGACGTCACGGTGACAGGGACGATCTCCTCCGCGAACCGGCCGGAGCGCTGGGCCTCGACGGCGCGCTGGTGGGAGCGGACGGACAGCTCGTCCTGCTCCTCGCGGCCGATGCCGTACTCGCGGCGCAGATTCTCCGCCGTCTCCAGCATGCCGCCCGGCACCGGGTGGTTGACGCCGCCGGCGGTGGTGCGGCCGCGCGCGAGGGTGTCGTGCAGTTCGAGGGACGGTCCGCGCAGGCCCCAGCGGGCGGAGGTCGTGTAGAACGGCGCGTTGCTCATGGATTCGGCGCCGCCCGCGATGATCAGCTCGCTGACCCCGGTCTGGATCTGCATGGCGGCGTTGAGCACGGCCTGGAGCCCCGAGCCGCAGCGGCGGTCGACCTGGAGGCCGCCGACCTCGATGGGCAGCCCGGCGTCGAGGGCGGCGACGCGTCCGATGGCGGGGGCGTCGGCGCTCGGGTAGCACTGGCCGAGGAAGACCTCGTCGACCGCGTCGCCGGGCAGCCCGGCGCGCTCGACCACGGCGCGGATCACGGTGGACGCGAGGTCGACGGGCTGGACGGTCTTGAACACCCCGCCGAAACGGCCGATCGGGGTCCGCAGCGGCTCGCAGATCACCGCGTCGCGCATGGTGCTCACTCCTCAATCCAGGCAAGGCGGGCACTTCGCAGGTTATGCCTTGGACGGCCGCCACCCGCGTCCGGGCTCGCGTCCGGTAGGGAGTTGAATGCAGGGCAGGCGAGCGAGGAGGCGCGATGCACGAGTGGGCAGAGCGGGCGGCGACCGTCCGGGTCATCGGGACGGGCGCGATGGGGCGCGGGATCGCGCAGCTCGCGGCGGCCGGGGGGCTGACCGTGGAGCTGGCGGACATCCGGTTCGAGGCCGTGGTGAGCGCGGTCGAGCACGTGGAGGCGATGTTCGACAAGCTGGTCGCCAAGGGCCGGATGACCGCGGACGACGCGGCGGCGGCGAAGGGCCGGCTGAAGGCGGTCGGCGAGCCGCTGACCCCGTTGCAGGGCTGCGACCTGGTCATCGAGGCCGTCCGGGAGGACCTGGACACCAAGCGGGAGCTGTTCGCGGCGCTGGAGAAGGCCGCCGACGAGCGGGTCCTGTTGGCCACGAACACCAGCTCGCTGCCCGTGACGGCGATCGGGGCGGCGCTGCGGGACCCGTCGCGGCTCGCGGGGCTGCACTTCTTCAACCCGGTCCCGCTGATGCGGCTCGTCGAGGTGATCCCGGGCGCGCGGACGGCCGGCTGGATCCCGGACGCGCTGGCCGACCTGGTGCGGCGGCTCGGCCACGAGCCCGTGATCGCGCCCGACGCGCCGGGCTTCCTGGTCAACCACGCCGGGCGCGGCCTGGTGACGGAGGCGCTGCAGATCCTGTCCGAGGGCGTCGCGGAACCGGTCGACATCGACCGCATCGCCCGGGACGTCCTGGGCCTGAAGATGGGCCCGTGCGAACTGCTCGACCTCACCGGGATGGACGTCTCGCACCCGGTGATGGAGTCGATCTGGACGGGCTTCTACACCGAGCCGCGGTACCGTCCGTCCCGCATCGGCCGCGCCCGCATGGAGGCGGGCCTCCTCGGCCGCAAGACGGGCGAGGGCTTCTACAAGTACGCGGACGGCGTGAAGCAGGAACCGGACGAGACGGCGGTTCCGGACGTTCCGCTGCGTCCGGTGTGGATCCACGACGTGGAGCCGAACGTCCGCGAGGGCCTCGGCGCGCTGCTGGCGGACGGCGGCGTGGAGGTCGAGACGGGCAGTGAGCCGTCCGGTGACGCCGTCGTGCTGGTCGCGCCGTTCGGGGAGAGCGCGTGGAGCATCGCCGGACGCGCCGGGCTGCCCGCCGACCGCGCCCTGGGCATCGACCCGTTCGGCGGGTTCTTCACCCGCCTCACCCTCACCGTGCATCCGGGCGTCGACCGGCAGGCCGGGCGCGCCGCGCTCGCCGCGCTGGCCGCGACGGGACGCGCCGTGTCGGTCGTGCGGGACGCCCCGGCGACCGTCGCGCAGCGGCTCATGGCGTCGGTGGTGAACGTGGGTTGCGGCATCGCCGAGCTGCGGCTCGGCCGCCCCGAGGACATCGACACCGCCGTCCGGCTCGGGCTCGGCTACCCGCGCGGGCCGCTGGAGATGGGCGACCAGGCCGGCGCGGCGCAGGTCCTGCGCGTGCTGGACGGCCTGCACCGCGCGACCGGCGACCCGCGCTACCGGCCGAGCGGCTGGCTCGCCGAACGGGCGGCGCTCGGCCTCCCCCTCACCGAGACCGGCACCGCCCCGTCCGACCTCCTCCGTTGAGTTGCGGCGAGTCGTCGTTATGGCGCGCCGCATAACGACGACTCGCCGCAAGTCAACGCATCCGATGGCGGTCAGGGGAGGGCGGGGGCCTTCGGGCCGGAGTCGGTCCACCCCACCGCGAGGTACCGCGTCCGCTGGAACTTGGACTTCACCTTCGCGGCGGCGCCGGTCTGCTCCACCGACTCCGACAGGACCAGCGAGGTCTTCGGGTCGATCACCAGGCGGTAGAGCGGCCCGCGGGTCGACTGGAGGACCAGCCCGACGCCCTTGCGGCCTCCCTCGTCGGCCGCCCGGCCCGCCGACGTGACGCCCGGCAGGGAGGCGAGGGCGCGGTAGGCGGCGCCGCGCACCTTCGGCCGGGTGGGCACCTCGGCCAGCAGCCCGGCGAGGCACTGCTGCAGGAAGCCGTTCCGCGCGCTCCCGGGCACCGGGCCGTCGTCGTTGTCCAGCATCGCGTTCCGCAGGGCGTTCTTCAGTGCGTCGGACTGCGCGGGGAGCGCCTGCGCCTGCTCGAACGACATCTCCTTGTCGCAGACCGAGACGGTATGCGGGCCCTTCATCTTCACCACGTCGCCGGGACGGGGGGAGGTCGACAGGACGAGGCCGCCGCCGCCCGGGGTGTCAGCGGTCCCGAGATCCCACCGGGTGGGCGAGCCGTCCCGCCGCCAGGCGAGCTCGTCGGCGACCGAGTGGGGGCGGGCGCCCACCTCCCGGTGGCCCGACCAGGCGACGCCGGCCGCGTTCGTCCACGTCTCGTTCACCACCAGCTTGTCCATCCAGTACCGGTTGCTCTTCGGCCCGACCTGGGTGGGAAAGGCCTGAAGCGCCCGGACATGCCAGTACTCGCCGGCGGCGGGGGCGGCGTCGGCCTGCTTCGCGGCGGCGAGCAGCACCGTCCGCGCGGACACGGGCCGCGCGTCGACGGGGTCGGGCGCGCGGGGCGTGGTCCCTGAGGACAGTGTCACCGCGCCCGCGACGACAGTGGCCGTGGCGGCGAGGCCGAAGCCGCTCCACAGGGCGGGACGGCGCCAGGCGCGGCGCGCCGGGCGCTGCGGCGCGCGCATTCCGTTGAGAAGGCGGTGGCGGACGGCGGCCTCGGTCTCCGGCGTGGGCGGTTCGTCCAGCATCGTGGCGATCATCTGGAGTTCGTCCATGGTCACATTCCTTCCGAGCCGGCGGGCAGGGCCGCGCGGAGCTTGCGGCGGGCGCGGTTGAGGCGGGAGCCGACGGTGCCGTACGGGACGCCCAGCACGTCCGCGATCTCCTCGTGGGAGAGCTGGGCGAGGGCCTTGAGCAGGACGACGTCGCGGTCCTTGCCGGACAGCCCGGCGAGCGCGCGGGCCAGGGAGGGTTGCAGGCTTTCGGCGGACACCGACGTCGCGACGCGGTCGTCGTGGCCGCCGGGGTCGCGGTCGACGCCGACTCGCGCGAGCACCCGGTAGCGGCGGGTCTCGGTGCGGCGGTGCTGGGCGATCAGGTTGGTCGCGATGCCGAACAGCCAGGGCCGGACGGCGCCGCGGGACGGGTCGAAGGAGGTGCGGCGGCGGAACGCGGCGAGGAACGTCTCGGCGACGACGTCGTCGGCCGCTTGCGGTCCGAGGCGTCCTGCGACGTAGCGGTGGATGTCGGCGTAGTGCAGGTCGTAGACGGCGGTGAAGCGGTCGCCGTCGCGGACGGACGCGGTGAGCAGTTCCGCGTCCGTCGGGGCCGTGTCGGGCGGGGCGGTCACTCGGCCGCCCGTTCGGTGGGGACCGGCATCAGGCACCTCCGGGGGGATCGTCGTCACTTCTACTCCGCCCGGTTCCTGATTCGCTTTCACGCGGGTTCGGTGACCTGCTCCGCCTCGGCGGAAGCGGCGGCCGGACGGGGGACGCCGCGCAGGACGAGCGCCGCGAACAGGGCGGCGGCGAGGGTGGCGCCGCAGCCGGCGAGCGACCCGGCCGACACCGCGTGGACGAAGGCGTCGCGCGCCTGGTGGGCGAGGGCGGGGTCGCCGAGCGCGAGGGCCTCGCCGAGCGAGTGCTTCGCGGCGGCGGGCGCGCCGTCCGGCAGGCCGCGGGCGTAGACGGCGGAGATGACGCTGCCGAGAACGGCGACGCCGAGCGCGTTGCCGAGCTCTTGGCCCGCGTCGTTCACCGCGGACCCGACGCCGGCCTCCTCGGCGGGGACGGCCGCCATCAGCAGGTTGTAGGCGGGCGGCGAGCCGAGGCCCATGCCGAACCCGATCACGACCAGCCCGGTGATGACCGGTCCGAAGCCGTCGCCGGGGCCGGCGAGGGCGAGGGCGCCGAACCCGGCGGCGATGACGAGCAGGCCGGTGACGAGGGTGGGACGTCCGCCGAGCCGGGGCTCCAGGGCGGCGCCGAGGCCGTTGCCGATCGCGGCGGCGACGGCGCAGGGCAGCAGGGCGAGCCCGGCCTTGAGCGGGCCGTAGCCGAGGACGAGCTGGAGCATCTGGGTGAGGGCGAACAGCGTTCCGGCGATGACGAAGCCGAGGACCGCGATGACGGCGGCGGAGCCGGAGAAGGCCCGCTGCCGCAGCAGGGCCAGGTCGAGCATCGGCTCGGGGTTGCGGCGCTGCCAGAGGACGAACGCGGCGAGGGCGGCGGCGCCGACGGCGAGGCTCACCAGGGTGCGGGCGCCGGTCCAGCCGTGCTCGGGCGCGGAGATGATCGCCCACACGAGCGCGGCCATGCCGATGGTCGACAGGACGGAGCCGAGGACGTCGGGCCGGCGGCGCGGGCCGCGCGACTCGGGCACCAGGACCAGCAGGCCGATGACGGCGACGACCGTGACGGGGACGTTCACCAGGAACACCGACCCCCACCAGAAGTGCTCCAGCAGCAGCCCGCCGAGCGCGGGCCCGCCGGCGACGCCGATCATGGACGCCGCGCCCCAGATCCCGAACGCCTTGGCGCGCTCGTCCGGGCCGAACACCTGCACCATGATCGACAGGGTGCCGGGCATCAGGAAGGCGCCGCCGAGGCCCATGACCGCCCGCATCGCGATCAGCTCGTCCGGGTTCGCGGCGAACGCGCCGAGCAGCGAGCCGCCGCCGAACAGCGCGAACCCGACCAGCATGGCGCGGCGCCGACCGAAGCGGTCGCCGAGGCCGCCGGCGGTGAGCAGCAGGCCGGCGAAGACCAGCGAGTAGGCGTCGATCGTCCACTGGACGTCGGACATCGTGGCGTGCAGGTCCTTCAGCAGCGACGGGATCGCCACGTTGAGGATCGTGTTGTCCACGGTCACGGCCAGCAGGCTCAGGCACAGGACGCCGAGGATCTGCCAGCGCCGGGGGTGCGGCGCGGGGGCGGCTGCGTTCATCGGAGGGCTCCTCGTACAGTGTTCGAGTTGACTCGCACACCGTACGACGAGACTCGCACACTGTTCAAGCCCCGGTACCCTGTACGAGAACGGCGAGGCGGGGAGGCTGGGGAGGCGCGCGATGGCGGAGACGAAGAAGGCGAAGAAGAAACCCGAGTCGGTGTGGACGAGGCCGGCGCGGGCCAAGCGCGAGCAGCCGTCGCTCGGCCGCGAGCAGATCGTCGACGCGGCGCTGGAGCTGCTCGACGCCGAGGGCCTGGACGGGCTCAGCATGCGGCGGCTCGGCACCCGGCTGAACTCCGGCGCCACGTCGGTCTACTGGCACGTCACCAACAAGGACGAACTGCTCGAACTGGCGCTGGACCGGGTGATGGGCGAGGTCCGCGTCCCGGCCCCGGACGGCGGCGGCTGGCGGGACGCCGTCGCCGGCTACGCCCGCAGCCTCCGCACGATGATCCACCGGCATCCGTGGACGGTGCCGCTGTTCGGCGTCCAGCCGATGATCGGCCCGAACGCCACCCGCGTCCTCGAAGAGGTGATCGTCGCGTTCGACGGCGCCGGCCTCACCGGCATGGACCTGGAGAACGCGATGTCGCTGATCGCCGACTACGTCATCGGCGCGGCCGGCAGCGAGGCGAGCTGGCAGAACACCCGCGACGCCGCGACCGGCGAGGACTGGCTGGAGACCCTCGCCCCCTACCTCGCCGAGATCGCCGACCGCCATCCCCGGCTCACCGCCCACATCAGGGACGTCTGGGCCCGGGAGACCGCCGACGTGCTGGAACAGCGCTTCGACTACGGCCTGTCCTGCGTCCTGGCCGGCATCGAAGCCCACCGCCCCCGTTGACTTGCGGCGAGTCGTCGTTATGGGACGTTCCATAACGACGACTCGCCGCAACTCAACGAAAAAGAGGGCGGGTCAGAAGGGGAGCTTCGCGGGCGGCTTCGGCCTGGCGTCGGTCCAGCCCGACGAGCGCACCAGCCAGTAGTCGATCACGAAGCCCGGCGCCTGCGACCGGTAGGCGCCGCCCGGCCGGGTCAGCACGCTCCGGCTGCCGAGCAGTTCACCCGTCGCCGGGTCGAAGATGATCTCCTGGTGGGACGTGTAGGAGCCCTGCTCGGCGGCGGGGTCGCCGAGCTCGCCGGTCACCTCGGTGGTGGTGTCGGCGGCGGCCAGCGCGGTCCCCCTGCGGCCCAGCCCGTCCACCACCGGCCCGATCGCCCGCACCCCGGGCTGCGCGGCGAGAGCCCGCATCAGCCCGGCCCGCACCGCGGGCGGGAGCGGCAGGTCCATCATCAGGCGCTCGGCGTTCAGGACCTTGGCACGCGAGCCGTCCGGTTCCTTCGCGATCTGCGCGCCGATCTCGGCGATCTTCGACTGGAGCTTCTCGATGCCCCGCGCCCTCTCGGCGCGCCTCTTCGGGTCGCCCGGGACGGGGGCCCGCCGCATCGACTCCGCCTGCCTCTCGAGCGCCTTCTTCCGCAACTCGAGCGGGGACGCCCTGTCGAGGAACCGCGCGGCGAGGCGCTCGGGGTCGGTGGGCAGGTTCTGCAGGTCCTTGACCGCGATGTCGCCGCCGGCATGGAACCAGCTGCCGCCGCCCTTGGCGTCCGGGTGGTCCGCCTTCCACGGAGTCGAGCGCCGGTCGTAGGTGGAGTAGTGGTCGTTGGACCACACGCGGAACTTCGACGGCGAACCGGCCTTGCGCCACAGCGCCTCGTCCTTCGGCGTCGGCGGGCGTGCGGGCAGGTCGCGCCCGAAGAACGCCTCGCCCGTGCCGGTCTTCGCGCCCGTCCACTCGAACGTCTCGCTGTGCGCGCCGACGATCGCGTACGCGCCGGTCTTCGGCCGCACGATGTAGGACAGGCCGTGGATCTGGTCGGTGTACCAGTATTTCCCGGTCGGCATCAGCTCCGCCTTCGCCGCCGCCGCGAGGACCGCCTGCTTGTTCAGGTCCACTCCGGACGGTGCCTTCGGCGGCTCCGGCGCCCCCTGGCCCGTCGCGACGACGGCGACGGTCGCCGCCGCGCCCACCGTGACCAGGCCCGCGCCGAGGCCGAGCGGCCACCGGGACCGCATCCGGCGGCGCGCACCGGGCGCCCGGACGCGCCGGCCGCCGGACATCTCGTCCGCCAGCATCCCGAACGCCTTCTCGGACGCCTCGGACGAGGGTCCCGGCGGCTCGGCCAGCAGCCGCCGCACGCCGTCCAGTTCGTCGATCCCGCTCACGCCGTCGCCTCCTCTGCGATCAGGGCCGGGTGGTCTCCGCCGAGCGACTCCCGCAGGCGGCGCCGGGCACGGTGCAGCCGGGACGCGACCGTGCCCGTCTTCAGGCCGAGCGCCTGCCCGACCTCCTCGTACGACAGGTCGGCCAGCGCCACCAGGAGCAGGACGTCCCGCTCCCCGCGCGGCAGCCGGGCCAGCGCGTCCGCGATGTCGGTGCCGGCGTCCCCGGCGGTGACGCGCGCCGCGACCAGGTCCTCGTGCCCGTCCTGGACGTTCTCGGCGGGCGTCCGCGCGAGCGCCCGGTAGCGGCGGCCCTCCGCGCGCCGGTGCAGGCCGACGAGCCGGGTGACGATCCCGTACAGCCAGGGGCGGACCGTCCCGCGCTCGGGATCGAACCGGCCCCGCTTGCGGAAGGCGATGAGGAAGGTCTCGGCGGCGATGTCGTCGGCCGCGTCGGAGCCGAGCCGGCGGGCCGCGTACCGGTGGATCTCGGCGAAGTGGCGGTGGAAGATCTCCGCGAACGCATCGGGTTCGCGCCGCGAACGGGCGATCACCTCCGCGTCGGAGCCGGGTCCCGGCGGGCCTCCGCGCTCCGGCGGGCGGTCGTGTGCCATGGAGGGATCCTCGCTGTGGGGGGAGGGAAGGTCACCCCGTTCTCAACCGATCCCCCGGAACGCCTTCGCCCCCGGCCGTACGGGTGGCCGGGGGCGGGGCGGCGGGGGGCGGTGGCGAGGATCAGAAGGGGAGCTTCGCGGGCGGCTTCGGCCTGGCGTCGGTCCAGCCCGACGAGCGGGTGGCCGAGTAGTCGATGACGAAGCCCGGCTTCATCTGCGCGTACCTCCCGCCGGGCCGGGTCAGCGTGTCCTGGACGGACAGCAGCGCGCCGGTCCGCTCGTCGAAGACGATCACCTGGCGCGAGCGGTACGCGCCCCGCTCGTCCTTCGGCCCGTCCGTGATCGTCGTGGTGCGCTCGGTGGAGGCGAGCGCGACGCCGCGGCGGCCCAGCGGGTCGGTGACGTGCCCGATCGCCTGGACGCCCGGCTGCGCGGCCAGCGCCCGCATCAGTCCCGCCCGCACCTTCGGCGGCATCGGGGAGTTGCCGAGGAGCGACGCGACCCGCCAGATCCTGGCGTAGGCGGCCTGCTCCGCGCTCGGAGCCCGTCCGCTCTTCGGGGACGTCCCGAGGCTCCTGCCCACCTCCGCGTCGCTCAGGAAGAGGCGGGCGAGCGCGGACGGGTCGGACGGCAGCCTCCGCAGCTCCTCGACCGACTTGCCGAGGAAGTCGCCGCCCCCGCGCGGGTCGATGCCGGCCTCCGGGCCGTCCGACCGCCACTGCGTCGCCTTGGTGCGGTAGGTGGTGAAGCCGCCGTCGGTCCGGACGCGGAAGCTCGACGGGGACCCCGCCTTGCGCCACAGCGCCGCGTCCCGCGCGGTCAGCGGGCGGGCCGGCAGGTCGCGCAGGTGGTGCCCCGCGCCCGTGCCGGACTTCGCGCCCTGCCAGCCGAACGACTCGCTCTGCGCGCCGACGATCGCGTACGCGCCGGACTTCGCCTGCACGACGTAGGACTGGCCGTCGATCTGGTCGGTGTACCAGTACTTCCCGATCGGCGCCTGCTCCGCCTTGGTGGCAGCCGCGAGCACCGCCTGCTCGTTGAGGTCGATGTTCTGGGACGGGCCGGGGCCGCCGGGCGAATCGGGGGTACCCGACGAGCCGATCGTCGCGATCCCCACGGCCGCCGCCGCTCCGGCCGCGACCACGCCGGTCACCGCCCAGCGGACGGGACGGCGCCCCCGCGCCCGTCCCCCGGCGGGCGCGGCCTCCGGGTCCGCCCGGAACGCCCGTCCGAGGTCGCGGTCCCGGCGCGCGCGGGCGGCGGCCGGGTCCGCCGGCGGGTCGAGCTGCGCGGGCCGGGCCGCGGCCAGCGCCTCCATCACGTCGTGCTTCATCGGACGGCCTTCCTTTCCGGGGTGACCAGGGACGGGCGTCGCGCGGGCACGCCGGGGTCCGGCGTCCGCGCCTCCGCGGTGCGCAGCTCGCGGGCCAGCGCGTCCCGGCGGTCCCGCGCCCGGTACGACTCGCGCAGCAGGTTGCGGGCGATGCCGAGCAGCCAGGGCAGCGGCTCGTCCGGCAGGTCGCGGACGCGCCGCCACGCGACGCAGAACGTCTCACTGGTGATCTCTTCGGCGGCCTGCACGCCGACCCGGCTCACGGCATAGGCGTGGACGCGCGGATGGTGCGCGTCGTAGAGCGCCGTGAACCGGGCGATCTCTTCGGGGTCCGACAAGGTCCGAGCCCTTCGTCCGGGGGTGCTTCACCCGGGTAGTGCTCCGGGCCCGCCGTTTCTTACCGGGGCATCCCGGATCAGCGGGCCGGGAAGGGCAGCGCGGTCGGCGGCTTCGGCTCGGAGTCCGACCAGCCGGAGCTGCGGAAGGTCTCGTAGCTGATGACGAAGCCGGGCTTGCGCGTCCGGTACGGGCCGCCGGGCGTGACCAGTTCGTCCTGCATGGACAGCAGTGCGCCGCTGCGCTCGTCGAAGACGAACACGCTGCGCCACGTGAAGGTGCCCTGATCCTCCTTCTTCGTGCCGTACTCGCCGTCGTCCGTGGAGGGCACGGCGTCGGCGGCGAGCGCGACGCCCGTGCGGCCCAGCGGGTCGGTGTCGCGGGCGATCGCGCGGACGCCCGGCAGGGCGGCCAGCGCCCGCATCAGGCCGGCCCGGACCTTCGGCGGCGTCGGGGCGGACAGGAATCCTCCCGCGATCCGCATCTTCGCGGCGGGCGTCATCGTCCGCTCCACCGCGCGGGGCGCCTTGGCGGCCTTCTTCCCGAACCGCTTCCTCAGCGCCTCGTCGGAGAGGATCAGCTTGGTGAGCGCGGCCGGGTCGGTGGGCAGTTCCTGCAGCTCCCGGGCGGTTTTCCCCCAGAAGAACTTGCCCCCGCCCTCGGGGTCCAGGCCCACTTCCGGACCGTTCGACCGCCACTTCGACGCCTTGGTGGTGTAGGTGGCGTGATGGTCGCCGGACCAGGTGCGGAAGCTCGACGGCGACCCGTCCGCGCGCCACACCGCCGCGTCCTGCGCGGTCAGCGGGCGGGCCGGAAGGTCGCGGTCGTAGTACATCTCGCCCATGCCGGGCTTCACGCCGTCCCAGCCGAACATCTCGTCGGCCGCGCCGACGATCGCGTACGGCGCGCCCGACTTCGAGCGCACGATGTAGGACTGGCCGGACACCCGGTCGGTGTACCAGTACCTGCCGGTCGGCGCCTGCTCCGCCTTGGTGGCCGCGGCGAGCACCGCCTGCCGGCCCAGGTCGATGTTCCCCGGCGCCTTCGGCGATCCCGGCTCGTCCGCCGCCCCCTGCCCGGTGGCCGCGATGGCGACGGCCGCCGCGGCACCGGCCGCGACCACGCCGAGGCCGATCCCGAACGGCCGTCCGAACCGGGTGCGGAGGCGGCGCGGCGCGCTCTCCCCGTCCCAGAGGGCGCGGGCCCGCTCGATCTCCGTCATGGTCGGCGGCGCGGGCTCGCCGTAGGCTTCCCGCACGGTCCGCAGCTCATCCATGGTCGTCCTCCCCGTCGCGCATCGGATTCGTCCCGCCGAGTGCCTCGCGGACCTTCTTCCTGGCCCGGCTGAGCCGGGAGCCGACCGTCCCGTACGGGACGCCCAGCGCCGCCGCGACCTCCTCGTGGCTCAGCTCGGCGAGCGCGACCAGCAGCAGCACGTCGCGCTCGCCCTTCGACAGTCCCGCGATCGCCCCGGCGAGCCGTCCGCGCAGGCCCTGCGCGCTGACGCGGGAGTCGATCACGTCGGCGTGGCCCTCGATGGCCCGGACGAGGCCGGGGCCCATCCGCTCGCGGGCCCGCAGCGCCCGGACCTCGCCGCGCCGGTGCTTGCCGATCAGGTTCGTCGCGATGCCGTACAGCCACGTCCGGACGTTCGCCCGCGCGGGGTCGTAGCGGTGCCGTCCGCGGAACGCCTCCAGGAAGGTCTGGGACGCGATGTCGGGCGCGGCGTCCGGGCCGAGGCGGTTCGCGGCGTACCGGTGGATCTCGGCGAAGTGGGCGTCGAAGACCTCGCCGAAGCGTTGCGGGTCGTGCAGGGACGGCCGCGGCGCCGGGCCGGCGCCGGCCCGGTCCGGCGTCGCGGCGAGGGGGTCCGCTGTCATGGGGTGCCTTTCCGTGGCGCGGATGGCGGTCACACACGTATCACCCGCAACCCGGTCCCACTTTCCCGGTTTCCTGCCGCCGCCGGGAACTGGAATAGGTCGCTCATACGTCCTGTTGTAGAGGACGTCAGCAAAGTTGAGTCCGCTCGACTCAAGTCATTTGACAACGAGGCGAGGGCCGGGCACTCTTGCGGACAGACAAGACATCGACCGGCCGCACCCCGGGGGCGACCGGGGCGCGATAACACCGGAAACGACGGAGGACGAGAGACATGGCACGTGCGGTCGGCATCGACCTCGGGACGACCAACTCGGTCGTCGCGATCCTGGAGGGCGGCGAGCCCACCGTCATCGCCAACGCGGAGGGGTCGCGGACCACGCCGTCCGTCGTCGCCTTCGCCAAGAACGGCGAGGTCCTGGTCGGCGAGGTCGCCAAGCGCCAGGCGGTGACCAACGTCGACAGGACGATCCGGTCGGTCAAGCGCGAGATGGGCACCGACTGGAAGACCAAGATCGACGACAAGGACTTCACCCCGCAGCAGATCAGCGCGTTCGTGCTGCAGAAGCTGAAGAGGGACGCCGAGTCCTACCTCGGCGAGACGGTCACCGACGCGGTCATCACCGTGCCCGCCTACTTCTCCGACCACCAGCGCCAGGCCACCAAGGAGGCCGGCCAGATCGCGGGCCTGAACGTCCTGCGCATCATCAACGAGCCGACCTCGGCCGCGCTGGCGTACCACCTGGAGAAGGAGAACGAGGCCACCATCCTGGTGTTCGACCTCGGCGGCGGCACGTTCGACGTGTCCCTGCTGGAGGTCGGCGACGGGGTCGTCGAGGTGAAGGCCACCAGCGGTGACAACCACCTGGGCGGCGACGACTGGGACCAGAAGGTCGTCGACTGGCTGGTGGAGAAGTTCAAGAACGCCAACGGCGTCGACCTGGCCAAGGACAAGATGGCGCTGCAGCGGCTGCGCGAGGCCGCGGAGAAGGCGAAGATCGAGCTGTCCGGTTCGTCCGAGACGCAGATCAACCTGCCCTACATCACCGCGTCGGCCGAGGGTCCGCTGCACCTGGACGAGAAGCTCACCCGGGCCGAGTTCCAGCGGATGACCTCCGACCTGCTCGACCGGACCAAGGCGCCGTTCCACTCGGTGCTCAAGGACGCCGGCATCACGGTGGGCGACATCGACCAGGTCGTCATGGTCGGCGGCTCCACCCGGATGCCCGCGGTGTCCGAGCTGGTCAAGGAGCTGACCGGCGGCAAGGAGCCGAACAAGGGCGTCAACCCCGACGAGGTCGTCGCGATCGGCGCCAGCCTGCAGGCCGGTGTGCTGAAGGGCGAGGTCAAGGACGTCCTGCTGCTGGACGTGACCCCGCTGAGCCTCGGCATCGAGACCAAGGGCGGCATCTTCACCAAGATCATCGAGCGGAACACCACGATCCCGACCAAGCGGTCGGAGACGTTCACCACCGCCGACGACAACCAGCCGTCCGTGGAGATCCAGGTCTACCAGGGCGAGCGCGAGATCGCCGCGTACAACAAGAAGCTCGGCACCTTCCAGCTGACCGGCCTGCCGCCGGCGCCGCGCGGCGTCCCGCAGATCGAGGTCACCTTCGACATCGACGCGAACGGCATCGTCAACGTCAGCGCGAAGGACCAGGGCACGGGCCGCGAGCAGTCGATGGTCATCACGGGCGGCAGCGCGCTGCCCAAGGACGACATCGAGAAGATGATGCGCGACGCCGAGCAGTACGCCGAGGAGGACCGCCGGCGCAAGGAGGAGGCCGAGGTCCGCAACCAGGCCGACACCCTCGCCTACTCGACCGAGAAGTTCCTGCGGGAGAACGACGAGAAGGTCCCCGCGGAGCTGAAGACCGAGGTGGGCGACGCGGTCGCCGAGGTGAAGAAGGCCCTGGAGGGCACCGACGTCGAGGCGATCAAGGGCAGCGCCGAGAAGCTCGCGCAGGTCTCCCAGAAGATGGGCGCGGCGATGTACGCGCAGAACCCCGAGGGCGCCCAGCCGGGCGCCGAGGACGCCGGCCCGACGGCCGACGCCCAGGGCGAGCAGGACGACGAGGTCGTCGACGCCGAGATCGTGGACGACGACAGCAAGCCGAAGGGTGATGCCTCGTGACCTCACCCGACAAGGGCGAGGAGAAGGAAGGCCCGGTGATCCGCGACAGGCGGCGCATCGATCCCGAGACGGGGAAGCTGCGGGAGCCGGCGGGCGAGCCGGCCCCGCAGGCCACGGCCGACGGCGACGCCGGGGCATCCGACGAGGAGGTCTCCTCGCTGAAGACGCAGCTGAACGAGCGGCTGGCCGACCTCCAGCGGCTCAAGGCCGAGTACGACAACTACCGCAAGCGGGTCGAGCGGGACCGGGTCGCGGTCCGCGAGCAGGCCCTCGGGCAGGTGCTGTCCGAGCTGCTCCCGGTGCTGGACGACATCGGCCGCGCCCGGGACCACGACGAGCTCACCGGCGGCTTCAAGTCCGTCGCGGAGAGCCTGGAGGCGGTCACCGGCAAGCTCGGCCTGGAGAGGTTCGGGGAGAAGAGCGAGCCGTTCGACCCGACCGTCCACGAGGCGCTCATGCACTCCTACTCGGCGGACGTGGCCGAGACGAGCGTGGTGGACGTGCTGCAGCCCGGTTACCGGATCGGGGAGCGGGTCCTGAGGCCCGCCCGCGTCGCGGTGGCCGAGCCCGACCCGAACGCCGGCGGCGACGACGAGAGCGGCGACGACGGCGACGAGTGATCCCGCCTCCGGGCGGAGCGAAGACGCCCGCCCGGGCCCGTCCCTGCGAAGACGGGCCCGGGGCCGGGCGGACGAAGATTCGACGCAAGTGGCGATAGCAGAGAGCGGGGCGCCGTGAGCACCAAGGACTACCTGGAGAAGGACTACTACAAAGTCCTCGGTGTCTCGAAGTCGGCCTCGCAGGAGGAGATCAAGAAGTCCTACCGGAAGCTGGCGCGCAAGTACCACCCGGACGCCAACAAGGGGGACGCCGACGCCGAGGACCGCTTCAAGGAGGTCTCCGAGGCGTACGACGTCCTGTCGGACGACAAGCGCCGCAAGGAGTACGACGCGGTGCGGTCCATGCCGGGCGGTTTCCGCGGCCAGCAGGGCGGCGGGGGCTTCCCCTTCGACCTGGGGGACATCTTCGGGCAGACCGGGGGCACGCAGACGGGCGGCGCGGGCGAGCGCATCGGCGACCTGTTCGGCGGCCTGTTCAACCGCGGCGGCGGCACCCGCACGACGGGGACCGGGACCGGGACGCGGCGGGCGCGGCGCGGCGCGGACGTGGAGACGGACGTGACGCTGTCGTTCGGGCGCGCGATGAACGGCGTGACCGTCCCGATCAAGCTGACCAGCGAGGCGGCGTGCCCGTCGTGCCGGGGCACCGGCGCGAAGGCCGGCACGGTGCCGCGGGTGTGCCCGAACTGCGAGGGCACCGGGCACGAGACCCGCAACCTCGGCAACTTCGGCTTCCAGGAGCCCTGCCGGGAGTGCCACGGCCGCGGGCTGGTCGTGGACGACCCGTGCCCGACCTGCCACGGCAGCGGCCGCAAGCAGTCCGACCGCACCATCCAGGCGCGCGTCCCGGCGGGCGTCGCGGACGGGCAGCGGATCCGGCTGAAGGGCAAGGGCGCGCCGGGCGAGAACGGCGGCCCGCAGGGCGACCTGTACGTGAACATCAAGGTCCTGCCGCACAAGGTGTTCGGACGCACCGGCGACAACCTGACGATGACCGTCCCGGTGACGTTCCCGGAGGCGGCGCTCGGCGCGGAGATCCGGGTGCCGACGTTCCAGGGCCAGCCGGTGACGCTGCGCCTGCCGGAGGGCACCCCGAACGGCCGCACGTTCCGGGTGCGGGGCCGCGGCGCGGCGCGCCGCGACGGCACCATGGGCGACCTGCTCGTCACCGTGGACGTGCAGGTGCCGAGCAAGCTGGACGACCGGACGCGCGAGGCGCTGGAGCGGCTCCGCGACGCGGGCGCCGGCGAGGACCTGCGCGGTGAGCTGCTCCAGCAGGCGAGGACGGAGTGAGCCAGTGGAACCGTTCGGCGACGACACTCCGGTCTATGTGATCTCGGTGGCGGCGCAGCTGTCCGGACTGCACCCGCAGACGCTGCGCACCTACGACCGGATGGGGCTGGTGTGCCCCGGCCGCACGGCCGGGCGGGGCCGCCGGTACTCGATGCGCGACATCGTGATGCTGCGCGAGATCCAGCGGCTCTCCCAGGAGGAGGGCGTCAACCTCTCCGGCATCAAGCACATCCTGGAGCTGCAGCGCGACAACGTGCGGCTCCGCGAGGAGCTCGCCAAGGCGCACGCCGCCCTGGAGGAGCTCGCGAACGAACTCGAATCGACCCGGTCGGTCGCGGCGCGCCTGGCGCAGCAGCGGCGGCACGGGGACCCGGGCGGCACTCCCGGCTCCGACCTGGTGCCGATCAGGCACACCAGCGTCGTGGTGTGGCACGAGCGCAACCGGGAGTAACTCTCTCAGGAGTACGGGGACATGGACGTCAAGCTGACGCAGAAGAGCCAGGAGGCGGTGTCGGTCGCGATCCGCCGGGCGGCGGCCGAGGGGCACCCCGAGGTGGAGCCGCAGCATCTGCTGGTCGCGCTGATCGGGCTGCCGGAGGGCACCGCGGTGCCGCTGCTGGAGGCGGTCGGCGCGGACTGGCAGGCGATCCGGCGGCGGGCGGAGGAGCAGCTCGCGGCGATGCCGAAGGCGCAGGGCTCGACGGTCGCGACGCCGCGGCTGTCGGGGCAGCTGAGCCGGGCGGTGAACACGGCGGGCGCGCGGGCGCAGCAGCTGGAGGACGAGTACGTCTCGACCGAGCACCTGCTGGTGGGCCTCGCGGCGGACGGCGGCCCGGCGGCGGGCCTGCTGAAGGAGTTCGGGGCGACGCCGCAGGCGCTGCTGGACGCGTTCGAGAAGGTGCGCGGGCACGCCCGCGTGACCAGCGAGAACCCCGAGGGCACCTACCAGTCGCTGGAGAAGTACGGCGTCGACCTCACGGCGGCGGCGCGCGAGGGGCGACTCGACCCGGTGATCGGGCGCGACTCGGAGATCCGCCGGGTCGTGCAGGTGCTGTCGCGGCGGACGAAGAACAACCCGGTGCTGATCGGTGAGCCCGGCGTCGGCAAGACCGCCGTCGTCGAGGGCCTCGCGCAGCGGATCGTCGCGGGCGACGTGCCGGAGTCGCTGCGCGGCAAGCGGCTCGTCTCGCTGGACCTCGCCGCGATGGTCGCGGGCGCGAAGTTCCGCGGCGAGTTCGAGGAGCGGCTGAAGGCCGTCCTGAACGAGATCAAGGAGTCCGAGGGGCGGGTCGTCACGTTCATCGACGAGCTGCACACCGTCGTCGGGGCGGGCGCGGCCGAGGGCGCGATGGACGCCGGCAACATGCTGAAGCCGATGCTGGCGCGCGGCGAGCTGCGGATGATCGGCGCGACGACGCTCGACGAGTACCGGGAGCGGATCGAGAAGGACCCGGCGCTGGAGCGCCGGTTCCAGCAGGTGTTCGTGGGCGAGCCGTCCGTGGAGGACTCGATCGCGATCCTGCGCGGGCTGAAGGGCCGCTACGAGGCGCACCACAAGGTGCAGATCAACGACTCGGCGCTGGTCGCGGCGGCGACGCTGTCGGACCGCTACATCACGTCCCGGTTCCTGCCGGACAAGGCCATCGACCTGGTGGACGAGGCCGCGTCGCGGCTGCGCATGGAGATCGACTCCCGGCCCGTCGAGATCGACGAGCTGCTGCGCGCGGTGGACCGGCTGAAGATGGAGCAGATGAACCTGGAGAAGGAGACCGACGAGGCGTCCCAGCAGCGCCTCGAACGCCTCCGCGCCGACCTCGCCGACAAGCAGGAGCACCTGAACGGGCTGAACGCCCGCTGGGAGCGGGAGAAGGCGGAGCTGAACCGGGTCGGCGAGATCAAGGAGAGGATCGACCAGCTGCGCGGCGAGGCGGACCGCGCCGAGCGCGACGGCGACCTGGAGACGTCCTCGCGGCTGGTGTACGGGGAGATCCCGGAGCTGGAGAAGCAGCTGGAGGCGGCGTCGGAGGCGACCGAGAACCGCGACACGATGGTCAAGGAGGAGGTCGGCCCGGACGACGTCGCGGACGTGGTCGCGTCCTGGACGGGCATCCCGGCGGGACGTCTGCTGGAGGGCGAGACGGGCAAGCTGCTGCGGATGGAGGAGGAGCTGGGGCACCGGCTCATCGGCCAGACCGCCGCGGTGAAGACGGTGTCGGACGCGGTGCGCCGTGCGCGCGCGGGCATCTCCGACCCGGACCGCCCGACCGGCTCGTTCCTGTTCCTCGGCCCGACCGGCGTCGGCAAGACCGAGCTGGCGAAGGCGCTCGCGGAGTTCCTGTTCGACGACGAGCGGGCGATGACCCGCATCGACATGAGCGAGTACTCCGAGAAGCACTCCGTCGCGCGGCTGGTCGGGGCGCCCCCCGGGTACGTCGGCTACGAGGAGGGCGGGCAGCTCACCGAGGCCGTCCGGCGCCGCCCGTACTCGGCGATCCTGCTGGACGAGGTGGAGAAGGCGCACCCGGAGGTGTTCGACGTCCTGCTCCAGGTGCTGGACGACGGGCGCCTCACCGACGGGCAGGGCCGCACGGTCGACTTCCGCAACGCTATCCTGATCCTCACCTCCAACATCGGGTCGCAGTTCCTGGTGGACCCGGCGCTGGAGAACGGGGCGAAGCGGGAGGCGGTGTGGGCCGCGGTCCGCGACTCCTTCAAGCCGGAGTTCCTGAACCGGCTGGACGACGTGATCCTGTTCGACGCGCTGTCCACCGAGGAGCTGACCCGGATCGTGGAGCTGCAGGTCGACCGGCTCGCCGACCGCCTCGCGGACCGGCAGCTCACGCTGAAGGTGACCGAGGCGGCCCGCGAGTGGCTGGCGCTGACCGGCTACGACCCGCTGTACGGGGCGCGCCCGCTGCGCCGCCTGGTGCAGACCGCGATCGGCGACCAGCTGGCCCGCGAGCTGCTCGCCGGCGACGTCCGCGACGGCGACGACGTGGTCGTCGACCTCGACGAGGCCGCCGACAAGCTCACGGTCCAGCCGTCCAGGGGCCTCACCCTCACGAAGTGAAAGAGTCCGATCGGACGGGCCGGCGCGTGACCGCGCCGGCCCGTCGCGTTCGCCGGGCGGGGCGTGGATTTCGGCCCTGACCCGCCCTGACCCGCTCAGATCTCGAGGTTCTCCTCGATGTCGCGGAGGCGGTGGCGGGCGAGCGCGAGGTTCGCGCGGCCCCGGTCGAGGGCCGTGTAGAGGAACAGGCCCTTGCCCTTGCGGCCGGTCACCGGCCGGATGACGTGGTACTGGCCGGAGAGGCTGATCAGGATGTCCTCGATCTCCTCCTTGATGCCGAGCTGCTCGATGGTGCGGAGCTTGGCCCGCACGACCTCGGTGTTCCCGGCGGCGGCGACGTTCAGGTCGAGCGCCTTGGAGCTGCCGAGGTGGCCGAGCGCCATGCCGCTGTTGAAGTCGACGACGGCCGCGCCGATGGCGCCGTCGATCGTCATCATGTCCTTGAGCGACAGGTCCAGGTTGGACATGGGTCTCCCTTTCCTTCGTGCGTCGGTGGGTGGGCGTTCAGGCGCGGTGCGGGGCCGCAGGCCGGGCGGCGAGGTGGGCGGCGATGCCGCGGGCGGTGGGACGGGCCTCCAGGTGCAGGCGCCCGACGTTGACGCCCGCCTCGGCGAGGACGGTCAGGGACGCGGCCGGTCCGGCGGAGTAGGTGACGACGTAGCCGTCCACGCCGCGGATGACGACCTCGTGGAACGCGCCGCCGTGCGCGGTCTGCGCGATGCGGTGCGCGAGCGACAGCCCGGACGCGGTCACCGCCGCCATCCCGGACGGTTCGACGGACGGCGGCAGGTCGTCGGCGATGAGCAGGCCGTCCACGGAGGCGACCAGGCTTCCGGTGAGGTGGGGGACGCGCGCCCGCAGCGTCCGCAGCTCCGTCATCACGTCCGGTTCGAGCGTCCGCGCGGTCACGGTCATGGCTGGTCGCGGCACCTTCGTCAGCCTTTCGATCGGTTTCCCGGAGCGCTCGCGCAAGGTCACCCGAGCTCCACGAGGGCGGAGCGGAGCCGTGCGAGCAGGTCTTGGTCGGCCGGCGCCCATCCGGTGGGCTGCACCCACGAGGCGGACGGCGCGGCAGGCGGCGGCGCGGCAGGCGGCGGCGCCGTCCCGCCGCGGTGGCGCTGGGTGCGCACCAGCGCCGCCGCGGCGAGGCCGCGGACCGCGAGCAGGCAGGCGAACGCCGTCCGCCCGAGGTCGCGGGCCAGTTCGGCGGGGGTGCGCCGGTCGTCGGCGTTGAGCAGGATCTCCGCCTGGAGCCCGGTGAGGATGACGCGCTGCCGCCGGACGCGGCGCACCGGCACGACGGGCGCCGCGTCCAGGTCCTCGTAGGGCCAGGCGGAGTCCAGCAGGGTGCGGCGCCGGCGCCGCTCGTGGACGAGCGTCGCCGCGGTGATCCGCCGGGCGGGCCCCCGTGCCGCGGGCCCTTCGGCGAACACCGGCTCGGCCCCCGAGCCGAGCAGGAAGTAGGCGGCGTCGAACATCGCGAGCAGCGCCGGCAGTTCGGGGTCGGGGCCGCCGAAGGCCCCGTTCAGCTCGCCGGGGCCGGGCGCGTGCCGGCTCACGGCGCGGGTGACGGCTCCGCCGTCGAGGTGGAGGGCGCCGTCGTCGCCGATCCGCAGCACGCCGGTGGCGCGTTCGCGTTCCAGCATGCCGAGCGTCCGTGCGACGCGGCCCTGTGCCCCGCCCTCGTCCTCGTCCTCGTCCTCGGCGGCGGCGGCCGTATTCCGGTCCGCCATGTCAACGCCCGGCCATTTCTTCGACGAGGCCTTTCAACCGCAGCCGGGCGAGCGCCAGATTGCCTTTGTCGCGGTCGACGAGCAAATGGACGAACAGGTGCCCGTCGAGGTCGGCTCCGGTGATGGCGAGCAGGTGGTATCCGGCGGATCCGCAGACGATGATCTCCTCGATGTCGTCGCCGGCGGCGGTGGCGCTGAGCGCCGGGGAGCCGAGCACGGCCCGCACGACCTCGGTCGCCCCGGCGGCGTCCTCGTGCTGGTCGACGAGGTCCTCGCGGCCCGCGCTCGCGACCGCGAGGCCGCTCGCGCAGTCGACCAGGGTCACCCGCTGCGCCCCGGGGATCGTCATCATCCGTGCCAGGCAGTCGTCGATACCGGCCACTCATTCCCCCACCGAATGAGAGTTGCAGGAAAACCACCATAACCCTGGCTTTGCCGCTCGCAACGCGAAAGAGGTAAAGCACCGCATCGGCCGCTCGACGGGGTACGAATACCATCGAGTATCGGAACCGGTCGGCAGCGTCCGGGGTGCGGAAGATGTCCGGAGGATTGGAATCGGCCCGAACGTCCCCGGCCATTCCGGGGTGACCGCAAACCGTCCGCCGGCGTCAACCGGCCGCGCGGTCCGCCTCCGCCAGGCGGCGGGTGAGGAGGCGGCGGTCGGGTTCCGCGCGGGCCAGGGCCAGCGCGTCCCGGTACGCCTGCGCGGCCTCCGCGAACCGGCCGAGCCGGCGCAGGAGGTCCGCGCGGGTCGCCGGGAGCAGGTGGTAGCCGTCGAGCCCGTCGATCGCGTCGACGAGCGCGAGGCCCGCCTGCGGGCCGTCGGCCATCGCCACCGCGACGGCCCGGTTCAGCCGGACGACCGGCCCCGGGTTCATCGCCTCCAGCCGCCCGTAGAGCGCGGCGATCTGCGGCCAGTCCGTGTCCGCCGCCGTCGCGGCGGTCGCGTGGCACGCCGCGATCGCCGCCTGCACCTGGTACGGGCCCGGCTCGCCGCGGCGCAGCGCCTCGTCCAGCAGCCGGACGCCGTCCGCGATCTGCGCGCCGTCCCAGCGCGCGCGGTCCTGCTCGTCGAGCGGGACCAGGTCACCGGCGGCGTCCTGGCGGGCCGCGCGCCGCGAGTCCTGCAGCAGCAGGAGGGCGAGCAGGCCGCGCACCTCCGGCTCGTCCGGCATCAGGCCGGCGAGGACGCGGGCCAGCCGGATCGCCTCGGCGCACAGGTCCGCGCGGACCGGGTCCTCGCCCGCCGTCGCCGCGTACCCCTCGTTGAACAGCAGGTACACCACGCCGAGCACCGACGCGGTGCGTTCCGGCAGCAGGTGCGGGGGCGGCACCCGGTACGGGATGCCCGCCTGCCGGATCTTGCGTTTCGCGCGGACGATCCGCTGCGCCATCGCCGGCTCGGCGACCAGGAACGCCCGCGCGATCTCCGCGGTCGTCAGTCCGAGCAGGGTGCGCAGCGTCAGCGCGACGCGTCCCTGCATCGGCAGCGCCGGATGGCAGCAGGTGAAGACCAGCCGGAGCCGGTCGTCGGGGATGCCGCCGGTGTCCGCCGGCTCGTCCGGGCCCGTCAGCACGCTCGCCTCCCGCAGCTTCTCGCGTTCGGCCGCGCCGCGCCGCAGCCGGTTCAGCGCGTGGTTGCGGGCGACGGTGGTCAGCCAGGCGCCCGGCCGGCGCGGCGCGCCCTCGTCCGGCCAGCGTTCCAGGGCGCGCGCGAACGCCTCCTGGGCGCACTCCTCCGCGAGGTCCCAGTCGCCGGTCATGCGGATGAGCGTCGCGACGACCCGGCCCCACTCCTCGCGGTAGGCCGCCGCGACCGCTCCCTCGATGTCCGTCAGTCCTCCAGCCACGGCCACAGCGGCCTGACTTCGATCGAGCCGCTTCGCGCCGACGGGTGCTTGGTCGCGATCTCCAGGGCCTCCTCCAGGTCGGCGCAGTCGATCAGGTCGAAGCCGAGGATCTGCTCCTTGGTCTCGGCGAACGGGCCGTCCGACAGCAGCGTCTCGCCGTCCCGGACCCGGACGGTCGTCGCGGTGTCGACGGGGCGCAGCCGGTCGCCGAACTTGCGGACGCCCCGGCCGTCCATTTCCGCGACCCACTTCTCGGTGTCGGCGATCATCGCCTCCCGCTCCTCCGGCGTCGGCTCGGGACCGCCTTCGACACCGCAGATCAACAGCATGTACTGCATGGTTCCTCCTCCTACTTCACTCTGACCGGTTCCGGCTCCGGAACTGTTCGCCGGGCCGGGGCCGCGAGCAGGACGCCCGCGACCAGTGCGCCGGCCAGGGCGATCCCGGCCGACACGTCGAACGCGCCGCGGAACCCCCGGGTGAGGGCTGCGGCGCCGGTCCCGTCCGTCCAGGACAGGACGGCGGTGGACGCGGCGGCGACGCCGAACGCGCCGCCGAGCTGGAACGCGGCGGTGTTGATCCCGGACGCGAGCCCCGCGTCACCGTCGCCGGCCCCGGCGAGGGCGGCGACCGACCCGGCCACCCCGGCCGCGCCGAGCCCGAACCCGAGCAGCGCCAGGCCCGGAAGCAGCCCGAACGCGTAGCCGCCGCCGGCCCTCACCTGGCCGAGCACGAGGCAGCCCGCCGCCATGACCGCGAGCGCCGCCACCGCGATCCGCCGGACCGCGAAACGCCCGAGCGCCGCCTGCGCGGCGTACGACCCGGCGACCGCCAGCACCGGCAGCACCGCCGTCGCGAACCCGAACGCCAGCGGCGAGTATCCGAGGACGTCCTGCGCGTACTGCGACACGGCGAACGACGTCCCGAACACCGCCGTCGCCGCCGCCAGCGTCACCGCCAGCGTCACCGCGTTCCCGCCGGTCAGGGCGCGGGAGCGGAACGTGCGCAGCGGGACGAGCGGCGCCGCCGACCGCGACTCGATCCGCGCG
The DNA here is from genome assembly GCF_039529375.1 of Actinomadura napierensis. NCBI lineage: Bacteria > Bacillati > Actinomycetota > Actinomycetes > Streptosporangiales > Thermomonosporaceae > Actinomadura > Actinomadura napierensis. The sequence goes on along the minus strand of NZ_BAAAMR010000014.1, from coordinate 73,636 downwards.
AACGCCGCGCCCGCGAGGACCGCCACGGCGAACGCGCCGATCGTCCACGGGCTCGTCCAGCCCTGCTCCGGTCCGCGGTCGACCCCGTAGACCGCCGCGGACACCGCCAGCGTCACCGTGACCGCGCCCGCCGGGTCGTACGCCCGCGCCGCGCCCCGGCTCTCGGCCAGCAGCAGCGGCCCGAGCACCAGCAGCGGCACCGCGATCGGCACGTTCAGGAAGAAGATCGCCCGCCAGCCCAGCAGGTCGGTCAGCGGCCCGCCGACCAGCAGCGCCGCCGTGCCGCCGAACCCGCCGACGCCGCCCCACACCGCGATCGCCCGGTTCCGCTCGGGCCCCTCCCCGAACGTCGCCGTCACGATCGACAGCGCGCTCGGCGCCATCAGCGCCGCCGACACGCCCTGCAGCACCCGCGCGCCGACCAGCAGCCCGCCCGTCCAGGCCAGCCCGCAGGCCAGCGACGCGACCAGGAACAGCGACGTCCCGGCGAGGAACGTCCGGCGGCGCCCAGCCAGGTCGGCGGCGCGGCCGCCGAGCAGCAGCAGACCGCCGAAGCCCAGCAGGTAGGCGCTCAGCACCCACTGCGCGCCGCCCGCCGCGAACCCGAGGTCCCGCCGGATCGACGGGACGGCCAGCAGCACGATCTGCGAGTCCAGGATCACCATGAAGTTGGCCGCGCACAGCAGCGCCAGCGCTCTCCACCTGCGCGGATCCGGCTCCGCCATCAGGGTCACCCTCCTCTTCGTCCGATGCCTTGCACAGGGACGACAAACGGGGACGACCGGAATCGACACCCCGGCCGGAAGTTTTTTCGCCCGCTGCTCGCGGTGCCCTCCGCAGCCCCGGCGGCGGGGAAGTCAAGGCCGTGAGTGCGCGAAGCACAGCCCCGGGGCGGTGAAGTTTCGTCGTCCGCGCGATAGCCGCCGAATTCCCGCTCTGGTTGCGTTCTCATTGCCGATGAGTGCTTATGAGGGAGGCCGCCGAATGGGGATCACCGACGAGCGCCACCCGGCGATAAGGCCGCGCCGGGTGGCGTTCGACTGGACCGCGACACCGCTGCACTGGATCCCGGACGCGCCGGTCGCCGCGCATTTGATCAATTACTTCCAGATTCTGCTGACGACCGGCGAGAAATGGTTCGTCCAATGCGTGCAGGACGCCGCGCCGCACATCACCGACCCCGTCCTGCGCGCGGAGATCAAGGGATTCATCGGCCAGGAGACCGTGCATTCGCGCAGCCACCAAGGCGTCCTCGAAGAGCTGCTCGCCCGGGGCGGCCTCGGCACCGGCCACATCATCGACGGCGCGCTCGCCGGGCTCGCGGACCGCGCCGCGCTGATGTCCCGGCTGGCGCGCACGTCGCCGCGCCGGTTCCGCCGCCGCCTGCTGTTCGAGCTCGGCGCGGTCAGCGCCATCGAGCACTACACCGCCGTCCTCGGCCAGTGGATCATCGCCAACGACCGGCTGGACGCCTGCGGCGCCGACCCCACCATGCTCGACCTGTTCCGCTGGCACGGCGCCGAGGAGATCGAGCACCGCTCCGTCGTCTTCGACGTCTACCGGGCGCTCGGCGGCGGCTACCCGCTGCGCTGCCTGACCTGGGCCGTCGCGACCGGCCTGCTCGTCCAGGCGCTGATCGCGGGCACCTTCGACCTGCTGCGGCGCGACCCGTCCGTCACGGGCCGGGTGACGGTCCGCCGCGTCTTCCGGTCGTACCGGCGGTCCGTCCGGGCGGGCCACATCGTCGGACTGGGGTCGCTGCTGCTGGAGAGCCGCGCCTACCTGCGGCCGTCCCACCACCCGTCGCAGGTCTGCTCGACGGAGGTGGCCCTCGACTACCTCAAGCACTCTCCGGCCGCCCGAGCCGCCGGCTACGCCTGAGGGCGTCACCAATCCTTCGAAAACCGGGTTCCCGCTCACCCACGTCCGGTACCGGCACCCGATCGTGCGAGGTAGCGTGGGCTGACAGGCCAAGCAAGCATATGTTTGGGGGGAACCGGATGGCCGCGCTCGAATTCGTCGACTCGCACGTGCACTTCTGGAAGCCGAGCGAGCACGAGGACTGGTACCCGGGCCTCAAGCGCTTCTTCCCGGAGGTGTACCGCGACTTCCTCCCGGACGACCACCGCGCCGGCGCCGCCGAGGCGGGCGTCGACGTGACCGACGTGGTGCACGTGTCCGCGACCTCCGCGCCCCGCGCCTACCTCGACGAGACGAACTGGCTGGACGCACTGCACCGGGCCGACCCGACCCACCCCGCCGCGATCATCGGAGCGCTCGACCCGCAGGCGTCCCCAGACGCCATCGAGCGGGACCTGGACGTCCAGGCAGCCGCTCCGGCGTTCCGGGGCGTCCGGGTGATCAGCGGCTTCGACCCGTCGACCGAGGCGGCGGCGCACATCCTGCGGCTGCTGGCCGACCGCGACCTGGGGTTCGACCAGATCATCCGCCCCGCCGAGGCGGACGCCTACCTGCCCCTCCTCCAGCGGACCCCGGACCTGGCGGTCGTCGCCGAACACACCGGATGGCCCGACGGGCAGGAGCCGTTCCAAGACTGGCGCGACGGGATGGCCCGGCTCGCCGCGCTCCCGAACGTCCACTGCAAGATCTCCGGCCTCGGCATGGCCCTGCGCACGATGGCCGTCGAGGACCTGCGCCCGTACGTCGAGAGCTGCCTCGAACTGTTCGGCATCGACCGCTGCTTCTTCGGCAGCAACTTCCCGGTGGACGGCGTCGGCGGCACCTATGCCGAGTTGCTCACGGCCTACCAGGAGATCACCGCGACGCTGTCCGAGAGCGAGCGGCGCGCGCTGTTCTCCGCCAACGCCCGCCGCCGCTACCGCATCACGCCGGTCAGCCGGTGAACGACTCGGGCCCGAACCGGCCCCACGCCACGAAGACGGCCATCGCGAGGTAGACCACGTTCGCCACGACCGCCATGCGCTCGTGCCTGCGCAGATGCGTGGTCATCGCGCCGACCATCAGCAGCACCCAGCACACGGCGGTCACCGGCACCATGACCGGCGCGACGTCGACCACGGCGGGCAGGACGATCCCCACCGCCGCCAGGATCTCGAGCGTCCCCAGCGTCTTGACGAAGCCGGCGCTCGCGTCGCCGGTCCAGCCCCCGGCGGGCGCCGCGGCCAGCTTCTCCTTCGGCACGACCAGCTTCGTGACGCCGCCGAACAGCATGACGGCGCCGAGCACTCCGGCAACGATCCACAGCGCGAGGTTCATGAGATGGCCCTTCACTCGAACATGTCGAGCACAAGACACCGCCGCCCCCGGTCCCCGTAACAGCCGCGTCCCGTGACCCGCACCACTTTCCGACGTTGCGGATCGGTCTCCCTCTCAGGTGTGGGTCGCGGGTTCCCCGTCCAGGACGATGCGTGGCCGATCCCGCGCCGTCCAAGCTTCCCGCATGAAGTTGATCTCGAAGAGCACCGGGATGCTGGTGGCCGGGCTCGCCGCGGTGACGGCAGGCGGACTGGTCGCCGTGCCGGCTGGACACGCCGGGACGCCGCAGGAGGCGACGGCCGGGTGTGTACCGGTGTCGGGTGCCGTGTGCGGGACGGTGCGGGTGCCGCTGGTGCGGGCGAACCCGGGACTGGGCGACACCACCGTGGCCTATGCGTTGATCGAGCACCGCGACACGTCCCGGCCCGCCCGGGGAACCGTGACGATCAATCCCGGCGGCCCCGGCGACTCGGCGATCGCGTCCGCCGCCACCTACGCGCGGATGTTCGGCGGTCTGCTGCAGGACCATGACCTGCTGCTCGTCGATCCGCGCGGGGTGAACCGATCCGATCCCGTCAGCTGCGGGACGCTCACTTCGCTGCCCGCGACGCGTGAGGCGTTCGTGCAGGCGGTCGGTGAATGCGGCCAGAAGCTGGGCGCTCGCGCGCGCGGCTATACGTCCGCCGAGATCGCCGACGACATCGACGCCGTCCGGGCCAAGCTGGGGATCAGGCGGCTGGACCTGTTCGGGGAGTCCTACGGCACCTACCTGATGACGGTCTACGCCCAGCGGCACCCCGAGCGGGTGCGCTCGCTCGTGCTGTCCAGCGCCTACCCGCTCGCCGTGGACATGTGGGGGCGCCCCAACGCGCGGGCCGCCCGCCGGGCGCTGCAACTGGTCTGCCAACGCAGCGCCGGCGCCTGCGACGGCGACCAGGTACTGCGCGACATCGCGCAACTCTCCCAGCGGCTGCGCGCCCGACCGATCCCCTACACCCTCGGCGGGCAGGAGCGGCGGCTCGACGACACGGCGCTGGCCTCCATCGTCTACGGCCTGGCCAAGACGGCGCCCGCCGGCATCGGCGACGTGCCCGCGATGGTCCGCGGCGCTCTGCACTCCGACAACGCGCTGCTGGTCGATGCCGCCAAGCAGGCGGCCCCGCTGAGCGGGTCGTCGCTGCCCCAGGACGACCCGCAGCCCTTCAACCCCGAACTGGCCGCGACCGTGGTCTGCAACGACTACCCGACGCTGTGGAACCGCAAGGCGCCGACGTCGGCCCGGCTCCGGCAGTTCTCGGCCGGACGCGCGGCACTGCCCGAGCAGGACTTTTGGCCGTTCGGTAAGCGAGCCTGGACCAGCATGAGCTACGACCAGGGCAACACCTGCATCCGCTGGCCCGACCGCCACGGCCCGAGCCAGCCGACCGGCGGGCCGTTCCCCGACGTCCCCGTCCTGGTGACGTCCGGCGACCTGGACGCCAACACCCCGACCGAGACGGGCCGGCAGGCCGCACGCCAGTTCCGCCGCGCCACGGTCGTGGAGGTGCCCAACGTCGGCCACGTGGCCGAACACGAACCCAGCGGCTGCGTGGCCGCCGTCCAGACCGGCTTCATCCGAAACCTGCGAGTCCCCGACACCTCCTGCCTGGCCCACATCCCGCCCGCCCCCGTGCGCCCCTAGGCGGCGGTCCAGTTCCAGTCGGTGAGGCTGGTGCGCATCAGGCGGGCGGCGGTCGAGAGGCGGCTGCCCGCGCCCCAGTGCAGGGTGAGCGCGCGGCGGCAGTCGGGGCTGTCGACGGCGATCCAGGCGACGGACGCGACGGAGTCCGTGCGCCGGGCGAGGGCGGGGACGAGACCGATGCCGAGCCCCGCCTTGATCAGCTCGGCGATGGCGCTCACCTCGTCGCCCTCGCAGACGATCCGGGGGGCCAGGTCGCGGGCGGCGAAGAGCCGGTCGAGCAGCCGGCGCTGCCAGTGCCCCCTGTGGGCGGCGATGAAGGGCTCGCCCGCGAGTTCGTCGACGGTCACCGAGCTGCGGCCCGCGAGCGGATGGTCGAGGGGAGTCGCCAGCCACACCTGCTCGTCCAGCAGCCGGACCGACTCCAGGCCGTCGCCGCGGACCGGCTGCGAGGCGGCGCAGAGGTCGACGTCCTGGGCATGCAGGGCGCGGGCCATGTCCGCGGCGGGCATCTGGTGGAGCTCGACCTCGATGTCGGGATGGGCCTGCTTGTACGCGGCGAGCGGCCCGGTGAAGGTGAGGAACGTCTCCGACGCCAGCCGGACGGTGCCGAAGCCCTCGCCGGCGGCCTCGGCGACCGCCCTCCGGCCTGCTTCGAGTTCGCCGAGGGCGCGTTCGACATGGCCGCGGAAGAGCTTCCCGGTGTCGTTGAGGCGCAGCCGTCCTGCCCGGTCGAACAGCGGCGTGCCGAGTTCGCTCTCCAGCCGGGCGATGGTGCGGCTCAACGACGGCTGGGCGACGCGGAGCTCCTCGGCCGCGCCGCTGAGGTGCTCCAGCCGCGCCACCACGAGGAACTGCCTGAGCGAGTTCAGATCCACGGCTGCTCCGTCCTCGTCATGCGTCCACGGTCATAACAGTTTAACAATATTGATCTTCGACAGAAGAACTTCACAGGCATAACGTCGGGGCGTCCACCAAGCCGGATCGTAAGGAGGGCGCCCCATGGCCACCGCAGCCGACAAGGCCCGCCCGGCCATACCGGCCAAGCCCGGCGCCGCGCGCCGGACGAGGCCCGCGTGGTGGGTCCTGCGGGCCGTCGTCAGCGCGCACATCGTCGCGATCTTCGGCCAGCCGGTGTTCGCCGGCGTGTTCCTGAGCGGCGACTACGACGGGCTGCGCCTGCACGAGGCGGGCGCCAACGTCACCACATCCCTCGGCTACGTCCAGCTGATCGCGGCGATCACCGTGTGGGTACGGCTGCGCCGAGCAGGACCGTTCCTTGCCACATCGGCCCTGGTCGCGGCCGAGACCGTGCAGTACTTCGCCGGAATGGACGGCGCACTGTGGCTGCACCTCCCGCTGGGCGTCGCGACCATCGCCGCGCTCGTCGTGCAGTTCGTCGACGTCTGGCGCCGCCCCCTCGGACGAAGGCCCTCGCGGACCGGAGCCGAACCGAAGCGGCAGGAGACCGACGATGAGTGAGCACGAGGACGACCGGCCCGACGGGGTCCGCGAGGTGGCCAGGCGCCACTTCCTGAGCATCGGCGGCGCGCTCGGACTGGTGGCGTTCACCGGCCTGACGACCGCCCACGCGCTGGCCCGCCGCCCGCCCCGTACCGGCGCCGAACTGCGCAGCGAGGCGCCGCTGCCGCCCCCGTTCCAGGTGCCGCTGCCGATCCCGCCCGTGCTCCGGCCGGTCGGCACCGCGGGAGGCGTCGACCGGTACGAGATCACCCAGCGCGAGACGACCGCGGAGATCCTTCCCGGGATCAGGACCCCGCTGTGGACGTACGAGGGCACCTTCCCCGGGCCGACGATCGAGTCCCGCCGCGGCAGGCCCGTCACCGTCCGGCACCGCAACGAGCTGCCCGTCCCGACCGTCGTCCACCTGCACGGCGGACGGACCCCGGCCGCCTCCGACGGATACCCGACCGACCTCGTCCTCCCCGGCGGATGGCCCGCCGTCCAGAGCGGCCACCATCACATGGGCGGCATGCGCGACCCGCGGGCGGTCGAGACCCGGCTCACGCGCGACTACACCTTTCCGCTGGACCAGCGGCCCACGCTGCTCTGGTACCACGACCACCGCATGGACTTCACCGCCCCCGCGATCTGGCGCGGCCTCGCCGGGCTGCACCTCGTCCGCGACGACGCCGAGGACGCGCTCGGCCTCCCCTCGGGACCGCGCGAACTCCCCCTCATGATCTCGGACCGCGCGTTCGGCGCCGACGGGACGCTCACCTACCCCGCCCTCGACCCCGCCCTGCGCGAGCGGCCGGGCGTCCAGGAGCCCTACCTCGCGGGCGTCCTCGGCGACGTGATCCTCGTCAACGGCGCACCCTGGCCCGTCCACGAGGTCGATGCCGTCCGGTACCGGCTGCGCGTCCTGAACGCCTCGAACGCCCGGCACTACGAACTGGAAGCGGTCACCGACGACGGGCGGCGGCTCGACCTCGTCCAGGTCGGCGCCGACCAGGGACTCCTCGCCGCGCCGGTCGTCCACGCGTCACTGCCGATCGCGCCCGCCGAACGCTACGACCTGGTCGTCGACTTCTCCGGCGTCCCGGTCGGCGGCCGCGTCCGGATCGTCAACCGGCTCGGCTCCGGACGCACCCGCGACGTGATGGCGTTCCGCGTCACGCGCAAGGCGAAGGACGGCAGCCGCGTCCCGCACGTCCTGTCCGCCGACCTGCCGTCCTGGCGCCGGTCCGACGCCGTCCGCGTCCGGGACCTGTCGTTCCGCGCCGGGCGCATGGACGGCGGCCACGGCTGGCTCATCGACGGGAAGCCGTTCGACCCCGCCCGCACCGACGTCACCACCCGGCTCGGCGACGTCGAGGTCTGGCGGCTGGTCGCCGACGTCCACCACCCCGTCCACCTGCACCTGGTCGGGTTCCGGGTGCTCTCGCGCGGCGGCCGTCCGCCGCTGCCCCACGACGCCGGCCTCAAGGACACCGTCTCCCTGCGCCCCGGCGAAGCCGCCGAGATCATCACCCGCTTCGACGGCTACCGCGGCCGGTACCTCTTCCACTGCCACAACGCCGAACACGAGGACATGGGGATGATGGCCAACCTCCAGGTCACCTGACCGGCCAAAAGCCGGTCAGACGAGGTCGAGGGCGCCGGAGCGGATGCGGGCGAGGAGGGCCGCAAAGGCCGCACGGTCCACGGTGACATGACCACCGTCCGCATCCTTGCTGTCCCGCACTCCGACACCGCTCCCCAGCGCAGCCACCTCGACGCAGTCCGTTCCGGAGTCTCCCGAGCTATAGCTGGATTTGCGCCACTGGGTCATCCCATCGACTCCTGTAGTTGCCTCAGACGAGCACGCGAAGCCTGGCGCGATAGCGCATCGGCTCCAAGCAGATCGTGCCGGACCCTCATCCGCTCGGCCTCATTGGGGTCCCGCATGAGTCTGCCACCCGCTGCGGCTTCCGTGTAGGCCAAGATCTCACGACCCACTGTGAAGATCTTGAACGATCCTCGTAGCCCGCTGTGGTAACCGACGGAGCGGGGGATGATGTTGATGACGACGTTCGGCATGTGAGAGAGCTCGATCAGATACTCGAGCTGCTCGCACATGATGTCGCTGCTTCCGACCACGCGATCGACCACGTTGTCATCGAGAAGCGCCCAAATGCGAGGCGGATTGGCGCGGCTCAGGACGGCCTTCCGCGCCATGCGTTCCCGGAGGTCTTTCTCGACGTCCGTGGAGCCGCCCATGGTGAACAGCGTCCGAGCGTAGGGCTCGGTCTGGAAGAGGCCCGGGACCAGGCCGGACTCGTAGATGCGGATCTCGGTGGCGATGGCCTCCAGCGCCACCTGCTCCTGGTACCAGTTCGCCTCGTGGCCGGCCTGCGCCCAGTAGAGGATCGTCGCGAGCAGCTCGCCGGTGCCGTACAGCTCGTCGAGCAGGGCGACCTGCTTCTCGTCGGGCTTGCGGTAGCCGCTCTCCCAGTGGGAGACGGTCTGCCGGGCCGCTTTGGTGATCTTGCCGACGTGGGCGCACGAGTAGTCGTGCTTCATCCGAAGAAAGTGCAGGTAGGAGGCCAGGAAGTCCCACATGGACGATCGTGGTTCGAGCGTCTCCCTGCGCAGCATCGCGCACTCCCCATTCTCGATCTTGTATCCGATGTCTGCGGATCCATGGCCACGGTAACGGTGGCCATTCACTCTTGGAGTCGAACAGGGAAAGATTCGCAGAAAGGGTGGTGATCGGGAAGTGGACGGGTTGGCGGACGCTTTCGAATGCTGCCTCAAACCGGTTCCGGAGTCGGCGCGGGAGGCGCGGCAGCTCGTCTCGGTGGCGTGGGCGCATTGGGGGCTGGGCGACGACTACATGGCGCGGTTGGTCGTGTCCGAGCTGGTCACCAACGCGATCACCGCGTCCGGGAAGGCCGGGGGCGACCTCGCGATAAAGGTTGTTTGCCGCCTATCCGGTAAATGTCCGGTAATTGAGGTGTGGGACGGGAGTGACGAGCTTCCGGAGATGCGCTATCCGGCGCTCGGCGACCTCGGAGGGCGCGGGCTGCCGATGGTGGCATGCCTTTCCGGGGGATGGACGGTGGAGAAAAGGCCCGGAAAGGGAAAAATCGTGCGGGTCGAGCTGGGTGGGGCCGCGTGACCGGGCCGTCAGACGGCGCGGCTCGTGCGCGGTCCGTCCAGTCCCCAGGAGACGATCCTCGCCGGGGTGATCCTGATGATCTCCCGGGAGAGGCCGGGCCGGGGCGGCTCCTGGCCGGTCAGCGCCACCGCCGTGCCCCGGACCTCGATGCCCCGGGGCGCCCACGGGTCGACCGTCGCCAGGTCGTCCACGACGAAGGCGACCGTGCTGCCCCGCTGGACGTTCCGGAACTTCTTCGATCCCCCCAGCGCGCCGCCGCCGATGACGATCGTGCCGGTGTCGGCGTCGACGAAGAAGTTGGTCGGGTTGTTCTGCACCTGCCCGTCGGGCGCGACGGTGGCCAGCCGTCCGATGTGCTGCGTGGCCAGGTAGTCGAGCTCGGCTCGGGTGAACGTCATGAGGAGGCGCCTTCCAGGTCGCCGGCCACGGTGGAGGCCGGGGTGTCGATGATGCCGTCGAACGCGTCGAGCACGGGTGTGTGCAGGTAGGTGCTCTGCATGCGGATGCGGTCGGGGCCGCCGGGGACTTCCCGGTTTGCTCGGCGGAGGTCGGCCATGGCGAGTCCGAGGCCGGCGTCGGCGAAGGCGGCCTCGACGCTTCCCGGCTCGGGCGGCTCCAGCGCGGTGTCGTCGAGGGTGAAGCCGAAGCGAGCGTTCTCGTCGCGGCGCATTTCCGCGATGTGCCCGGCGGTGCTGGTCAGGCCGAAGGCGAAGTACTCGTCGCCGAGGGCGTCGTGCAGGTGCTGGCCCATCGGGAAGCCCGTGAGCTGCCCGTTGAAGGAGATCGGCGCCTTCTGGATGTGGGCGTTGTGCGCCACCAGCACGACGCGGGTCCCGGGCTCGGAGTGCTCCAGGTGCCAGCGGACCGACCCGGCCATGTAGGCGTCGCGGGCCGAGGTGTCGGCGGTCAGGCCGGTCCCGGCGAAGAGGTCGGCCATGGCGCGGAAGGTGTAGTCGGCATGGCAGGCGCCTTCGAGGCTGCGCAGCGCGACGTCGTAGCCGTGCCGGCCGCCGCGGGAGACGTACAGCGGCCGGACGGAGCGGAACCGGATGAGCAGGCGCGTCAGGATCGCGCTGAGGGCGTCCTGCTCGGCGGCGGCCAGGCGCGCCCACGCCGGTGCGGCCACGGCCCCGGAACCGCCGGCGAACGATTCGGCGATCCGGACCGCCGTCTCGACCGCCGGCAGGACTTCGGGATCGACCTGGCGCAGGTAGTCGGCGACCGGCTCCAGGGCGGGAAGCAGCGACCCGCCGGCCGCCGGGATGTCGATGCCGGCGAAGCGCACCGGTGACGAGGCCGTGCGGTTGTGCCGGCGGATCCAGCGCAGGGGCTCTTCGAGCCCTATGGGGATCGCCGCGGCGAGGCGGGCCGACAGGTCGTCGTCCGCGCCCTCGCCCTGGGCCCAGGCGTCGAGGGGGAACCCTTCGCTGAAGCCGTACTCGAAGGCCAGGACGGTGAAACCGCAGCGTTCGGCCAGGAACCGCAGGATGCGCTGCCGCAGCTGCGCGAACTCGTGGACGAAGTGGGAGTGCTCGCCGATCGCGACGACGCGTGCGCCGCCGATGATGCCGCGCAGCGGCTCCAGGTCGTCGAGCGGCGCGTCGGGGTCGAGGTGGGCGAGCGGGACGGCATGGGAGTGCAGCCAGTCGGCGAACGGGTCGCCATGAGACGGAACGGGCATGGTGGCGGCTCGTTTCTCGGTGCGGGGATGCGGGCGGTCAGGGCCGGGGGGCCGCGGCCTCCAGCTCGTCGATGCCGCCGGACATGATCGTGCGGATGTGCTCGGTGAGGTGCGGGAGCGGCCAGTCCCACCAGGCCAGGGCCAGGAGGCGGTCGATGTCGGCGTCGCTGTGGCGGCGGCGCAGGAGCCGGGCCGGGTTGCCGCCGGCGATGCCGTAGTCGGGGACGTCGTCGACGACGACGGAGCCGGAGGCGATGATCGCGCCGTGGCCGATGCGGACGCCGGGCATGACCAGGGTCCGGTAGCCGAGCCAGACGTCGTGGCCCACCACGGTGTCGCCGCGTCCGGGCAGGCCGGTGATGAGGTCGAAGTGCTCGGCCCAGGAACCGCCCATGATCGGGAACGGGAATGTCGAGGGGCCGTCCATGCGGTGGTTGGCGCCGTTCATGATGAACCGCACGCCCTCGCCCAGCGCGCAGAACTTCCCGATGACGAGCTTCTCCGGCCCGTAGTGGTACAGGACGTTGCGGGTCTCGAAGGCGGTCGGGTCGTCCGGGTCGTCGTAGTAGGAGAACTCCCCGACCTCGATCAGCGGCGAGGTGACCAGCGGCTTGAGCAGTACTACCCGCGGCTGGCCGGGCATCGGATGCACCACGGTCGGGTCGGCGGGGACGGGCGGCATCGGGATCGCTTCCTCCTGGGGAGTCGTCTGCCGCCGCGCCGCCGGCGATGACCGCCTCCGCCACTATTGCGACAACTGATGCATTAAGATGCTGCCACAGCCGCCGTCCCCCGAGCAAACGGATGACCAGCGATGACCCCCGAAGCCCCAGGCCCCGAGGCCGATGGACCGGCGCCGCCGACCCGGCGCCGACCCGGCGGCCGCAGCGCCCGTATCCGCAGGCAGGTGCTCGACGCGGTCCTCGCGGAGCTCGGAGAGCACGGTTACGACGGGCTCACCGTGGAGCTCGTCGCCGCCCGCGCGGGCGTGCACCGCGCGACGGTGTACCGGCGCTGGGGGGACGTCGGCGGCGAGCTCCGTCACGTCCTCGACGCGGCGGGCGACGACGACTGGCGGCCACCGGACACCGGCTCGCTGGAAGGCGACCTGGCAGCGCTGAACCACGAGATCCAGGACGCGCTGACCGCGGAGCCGCCGGTCGTGGCGGCCCTGATCGCCGCCTCGTTCCGCTCCGAGCAGGCCGACCGCGCCCAGCGGCGGCTCTGGGACGACCGGTACGCCCGCTGCGAGGCGATCGTCGACCGGGCCGTCCGGCGCGGTGAGCTCCCGCCACACACCGACGCCCGCCGGCTACTCGTCACCGCCACCGCGCCGCTGTACCACCAGCACGTGCTCCTCCGCACGCCGCCCGACCCTGGCCTGCCCGGCCACGCGGCCAGGACCGCCGCCCTCGCCGCGTCCGCCGGCGCCTTCACCCCATCTCCATCGAGCGATCGTGCCGCCTTGGCCGCCGGAGTGCGCGGCGCGCTGGAGAGGTGCTGCCCGGGCTCGGACGCGCAGTTGAGGGGGTCGCTGGCGGCGGGCACCGCCGACGACTTCAGCGACATCGACATCGCGTGGGTGGTGCCGGACGCGCGGTTCCCGGACTGCCTGGCCCACCTGGTGGACGTGCTCGAAGAGGTCCAGCCGGTGGACGACGTCCGCAGCGACCCGGACTTCCACCACTCCGACCGCCGCCGCCTGCTGTTCGTCCGCTTCGCGGGGGTGCCGCTGTTCTGGCGGCTCGACCTGGACGTCCGCACCGCGTCGGTCGCGGACGACCCGGACTACGACGCGGGGAACCCGGCGGCACGCGCCCGTGCGGACGAGTGGTCACGGCCGGCCAGTGCCCTGGCCAATGCCATCGGCGCGGTCAAGGCGGTGGCCCGGAAGCGGGACGCGGAGGCCCGCGGCCTGCTGGACCGCGGGTTCGCCCGGATCGGCGAGGACGACCGCGCCACCGGCGCCTGGGCGAGCGACGTGACGCGGCTGGCCCAGGCCGCCGCGTCGCGCGACTCCTCCCTGTCGGCCCTGGCCGCCCAGGTCACCGCGCTCGCGGCCCGGCACCTCGACGAGACATGACCGGTCAGTTATCGAGGTGGCGGCGTAGTTCGGCGTCGTATTCGGCCATGGACGGCAGGCCCAACTCGGCGCGGCGGTCGTCCACGCCGTCGGGCTCCTCGATGGGCTGCGGGCCGAATCCCGCCGCGGTCATGCCGTACTGGGTGCCGTACCGCTGGGGGCGGCCGGCGTTGACCCGGACGCGATCCTCCAGGTAGGCGAGGTCCTTGGGATCGGCGTCGCCGCGCTCGACCGCCTTCAGCAGCGCCCCCAGCAAACGGCGTTGCGCCTGCCGCCGCCGGTCGGCGTGCTGGGCGAGCAGCCAGGCCGCGTGGGCCGCCTCCGTTCCGACCAGCGAGATCCCCGGCCACCCGCGCCGCCGGACGACGCGATCGAGCCAGGCGGCGTTCCTGTCGTCCACCCAGAGAAAGCGCAGGGCCTTGATAGGAGAGATGGAGGTCCGCGGGGTCGACTCGCGGACCCTCTGGTCGCGGGCGGCCCGGCGCAACAGATCCGCTTGCAGTCTCCGATCCACCAGCCCACTATCACCCCGGCCGGGCGCCGGGCCGGGGTCCACATCTGGACGGTGTGCCTGGGGCGGGGGACGGCGTTGGTCAGGCGTTGAGCCAGTGGCCTGGGAATTCGGCGCGGAAGCGGTCGAGGGTCTCGGGGTCGCGGGCGCGGACGCAGAGCACGTCGCCCCCGCCGTCGGCGATGAGGACGCCCCGTGCGAAGTAGAAGTTCTGGTACTCCGCCGGGAACGGCAGGAGGGTGAAGCGGCGGGTCAGCTCGTCGTCCTCGCCCTCGTGGAGCTCGCGGAAGTCGCACAGTCCCTCGGGGCCCTGCGTGGACTCCGACAGGACGATGTCCAGGACGGCCACCGAGAAGCGGTCGAGCCACGGCTCCCAGAGTTCGAGGTACTTGTCGGCCAGGTCCTCCCGCACGTGGACGGGCGGGTCCTCCTGGTCGAGATCGTCCAGGAGGACGCCCCAGCGTGCCGCGCCCTGGTTCTCGTCCCGGAAGATCACCGCTCCGTGCTCGACGGTCAGCTCGCCCGGACTGAGCAGCGTGTTGAGGTTGCTGTGCAGGTCGGGACGGCGGCCGAGCAGCGTGTAGGCCTCGCAGACGGCGGCGGGCAGCCGGAGGCCGAGGCGCTCCTCGGCCTCGGCCAGCTCGGCTTCGGGCGCGCCACCGTCCGCGCCGAGGGGCGTTCCCCAGCTCTCGGCGAACCCCATGAGGTAGGTCCAGGCGGCGGCCCGGTCGTGGAGTGCCGGCGGCAGGTCGCGGACGATGTCGAAGCCCACACTTCGACGTTATCCCTCTTCAGGCGGTTTTGACCGCTCCGCCGTCGATCAGGTGGTCGGTGCCGGTGGTGCTCGCGGCGAGCGGCGAGGCCAGGTAGGCGATGAGGGCGGCGACCTCGGCGGGCTCGACGAGGCGGCCGGTGAGCATGCCGATCCGGTCCGGGATCATGCCGATGAGCTGCTGCTGCTCCACGCCCAGGGCCGCGGCCAGCTCGGCGCCGTAGCCGTCCGGGGACTCCCACATGGCGGTGCGGGTGGCGCCCGGCGAGACGGTGTTGACGCGGACGCCCTGCGGCCCGAACTCCGAGGCGAGGGCCTTGCCGAACGCGGTCAGCGCCGCCTTCGCGGTCGTGTACGGGATGGGGCCGACGTGCGGGGTCCGGGCGCCGTTGGACGAGACGTTGACGATCGCGCCCGAGCGCTCCAGCAGGCTCGGCAGCGCGGCGCGCGTGGTGCGGACGGCGGCGAAGAGGTTCAGCTCGTACGTGCCCTGCCAGGCGGCGTCGTCGAAGGACAGGAAGCCGCCCGCCATGCCCCCGCCGTCACCGCCGCCGACGTTGTTGACGAGCACGTCGATGCCGCCGAGCTCGCCGAGCGCGGTCTCGATCAGGCGGGCGGGGGCGTCCGGCGCGGACAGGTCGGCCGCGACGGTGATCGCGCCGGTCTCCTTCAGGCCGGGGGTGATGGTGCGGGACGCCGCGACGACGCGCATCCCCTCGGCGGTCAGCGCTTCGACGGCGGCGAGGCCGATGCCCTTGCTCGCACCGGTCACCACGGCGGTCTTGCCGGTCATTCGCAGGTCCATGAGAACTCCTTCATGCATCACTGATGATGCGCTCAAGCTAGTAGATGCATCATCAATGTTGCAAGTAGTTCGTTAGATGGAACTTTGCTGTACTGTTTCGGCGTGAGCAGAGCGTTGCGTGCGGATGCGGAGCGGACCGTCCGGACGATCCTGGAGGCGGCCGAGCAGGTCCTGTCCGCCGATCCGGCCGCCACGATGGAGCAGATCGCGGAGGCGGCCGGCGTCGCCCGCACGACCGTCCACCGGCGGTTCGCGACCCGGGACGCGCTGATCGACGCGCTCGCCGCCTGGGCCACCCGGCGGTTCGCCGAGGCCGTCGACGCGGTGCCGGTCGAGGACGCGCCGCCGGTGGTGGCGCTGTACCAGGTCACCGCGAGCGTCCTGGAGGTCAAGATCGGCTGGGGGTTCGGGATGACCCGGGCCTCGGCCTCGCCGGACCCCGAGGTCGCGCGGGTGCACGCCGACGTCCAGGCCAGGTGCGAGCAGCTCTTCCGGCGGGCCCGGGACGCGGGGGCGCTGCGCGCGGACACCGATCTGGCGTGGGCGCGGCGCGTCTACTACGCGCTGATCCACGAGGCCAGCACCGGGGACGACGGCAAGGAGCCGGGCGTCCTGGCGACGCGGGTCGTGGACACGCTGCTGCGGGGCTTCGCCGCGCATCCCGAGCGGGCCGTGTGATTCCGCTCAGAGCAGCCAGAGCTTCCGTACGTAATGTACGGCTCGTACAGTCCCTGCCATGAGGCTTCTGATGCTGGGCGGGACGGAGTTCGTCGGGCGCGCCGCGACCGAGGAGGCGCTGGCACGCGGCTGGGAGGTGACCGTCTTCCACCGCGGCCACCACGAGCCGCCGGACGGTGCGACCGCCCTGCACGGCGACCGCACCACGGAAGACGGGCTCAAGGCGCTCGCCCACGGCGAATGGGACGCGGTCATCGACACCTGGTCGGCCGCACCGTCCGTGGTCCGCGACGCCGCGCGGCTGCTGAAAGGACGGGTCGGGCAGTACGTCTACATCTCCAGCCGGTCCGTCCACCCGTTCCCGACACCGGCCGGAGCCGACGAGGACGCCCCCGTCGTAGAGGGCTCCATGGACGACGGTGACGTCCCCTATGCGGAGGCCAAGCGCGGCGGAGAATTGGCGGCGCTCGACGCTTTCGGCAGTAGCGCTCTGCTCGTGCGCGCGGGTCTGATACTCGGCCCCTACGAGAACATCGGGCGCCTGCCGTGGTGGCTGACGCGGATCGCGCGCGGCGGGCGCGTACTGGCACCCGGCCCGCGCGACCTGGGGATCCAGTACATCGACGGCCGCGACCTCGCCATCTGGACGCTGAACGCCATCGAGCAGAAGCTGAACGGCCCCTACAACCTGATGAGTCCGCCAGGGCACACGACGATGGGCGGACTGCTGACGGCATGCGCCCGCACGACGGGATCGGACGCGGAGTTCCTATGGGCGTCCCCCGAGGCGATCCTCGAAGCGGGCATCGAACCGTGGACGCAGCTCCCGATCTGGCTTCCGCCCGGCGACACCTACGACACCCTGCAGCAGGGCAACGTCGACAAGGCGCTCGGCACCGGCCTGCGCTGCCGTCCCATAGAGGAGACAGTGGAAGACACCTGGACATGGCTGCAATCCATAGGCGGACACGCGCCGCAGCGTCCCGACCGTCCCACGGTGGGACTGTCCCCCGAGACGGAGGCGGCGTTCCTGGAGGTCGTCCAGCACTGACCGCCACGGGGTGGACGCGAAGTGCCGGGTTCCGCTAGAGAGACCTTCTATGACCGCTTTGGCACTCGGCCCCCATCTCCGGCACGTGAGCGACCGCACGGCGACGATCTGGGTGGAGACCGACCGCCCGTGCGAGGTCCGCGTCGTCAACGCCGACCACGGGCTGGACGCGGGCGCCCGCACGTTCACCGCGCACGGCCACCACTACGCGATCGTGGAGATCGACGGCCTGGAGCCCGGCGCGCGCATCCCCTACGAAGTGGTCATCGACGGCGAGACGGTCTGGCCCGAACCCGGGTCGGACTACCCGCCCGGCCAGATCAGGACGCTCGACCCGGACGGGACGCTGCGCATCTCGTTCGGGTCGTGCCGCCGCTCCCCCGGCACCGCCGAGCGGTTCGGGCACGACGCGCTCACCGCGTTCGCGCACCGGCTCCGCACCGGCGGCGACGCCGTGGCCTGGCCGGACGTCCTGCTGATGGTCGGCGACCAGGTCTACGCCGACGAGCTGACCGACGAGATGCGCGCGTTCATCAACAGCCGGCGCGCCGAGGGCGAGCCGCCCGTCGACGAGGCCGCCGACTTCGAGGACTACACCCACCTGTACAAGCTGGCCTGGCACGACGACCCGGCCGTCCGTTGGCTGCTGTCCACCGTCCCCACCTTCACGATCTTCGACGACCACGACATCCGCGACGACTGGAACACCTCCTACACCTGGCGGCAGCAGATGTGGGCGCAGCCGTGGTGGCGGTCGCGGATCACCGCCGGGATCGGCTCGTACTGGATCTACCAGCACCTCGGGAACATGTCGCCGCAGGAACGCGCGTCCGACCCGCTCCTCGCGGCCGTGCGCGGGGCGTCCGAGGGCGGCGGCGACGCGGGCGAGGTGCTGGACGAGTTCGCCGAGCGCGCCGACAAGCAGCCCGACAGCATGCGGTGGAGCTACGCGCACGACTGGGGCGGCACCCGGCTGATCGTCGTCGACAGCCGCTGCTCCCGGCTGCTGACGCCCGACCGGCGCGGGATGCTGGACGACGGGGAGTTCCGCTGGCTGGACGAGCAGTGCCAGGGCGGCATGGACCACCTGCTCATCGCCAGCTCGCTGCCCTACCTGCTGCCCCGGACCGTCCACCACGCCGAGTCGTGGAACGAGGCCGTCGCGGGCGGCGCGTGGGGGCGGCGCGCCGCCGTGGTCGGGGAGAAGATCCGGCAGGCCGCCGACCTGGAGCACTGGGCGGCGTTCGAGCGCTCGTTCCGCGAGGTGGCGGAGGACGTCATCGCGGTCGGGAAGGGAGAGCGGGGTCCCGCGCCGGCCAGCATCTCCTTCCTCTCCGGTGACGTCCACTACTCCTACCTCTCCCGCGTCACCGCCCCCGGCACGGCGTCGGACATCGCGCAGATCGTGTGCTCGCCGCTGCGCAACCCGCTGATCGGCACGTACCGCCAGGCCAACCGCATCGCTTCGCTGCGCGGCGTCAGCGGACCGTTCCGCGCGCTGGCGAAGCTGGCCAAGGTGCCCGCACCGCCGCTCCGGTGGCGGATGACCGAGGGCCCGTGGTTCGACAACGCCATCGCCACGATCGAGCTGACCGGCAGGAACTGCACCGTGCAGTGGGAGACGCCGCACGCCGAGACCGCCCTCACCGAGCTCGGCCGCACCTCCATCACGCGCTGACCAGGCGCTCCACCCGCGCCGACGCACGGAGCGGGGTGCACCCGTTCAGCCCCCTCGCCGGAACGGGCGCACCCCGGGCGGGCGGCTGGGGAACCGGCCCACGCCCCTCCAACGCCGGAAAGGGCCGTCCATGACGCGGTTACGCGAAATCGAACGTGTCGAGTCCCGGCGTGAGCCACAATGTGTGGTCAAGGCATCACAATGAGCTAGCATCGGTGGAGCGAAAAGCCCGCCAATGACGGCGCGCCGGTGAGGAGGCCACGGTGGAGGAGCCCGCCACGACCGGAGCCGGCGACGCGACGCTCCTCTCCCGGGTCCGGGACGGCGACGTGTCGGCGTACGCGACGCTCTACGAGCGGCACGTGGACGCGGCGCGCCGCCTCGCCCGGCACCTCACCGGCGGCGGCGCCGACGCGACGGCCGCCGAGGACGCCGTGCAGGACGCGTTCACCAAGGTCCTCGGCATGCTGCGGCGCGGCGGCGGCCCCGACAGCGGGTTCCGCCCCTACCTGCTCACCGCCGTGCGGCGGTCGGTGTACGACCGGGCGCGCGCGGACCGCCGCGTCCACCGCACCGACCGGATCGAGGAGTTCGACGAGGGCGCCCCCTTCGAGGACCCGGCCGTCGCCGCACTGGAGCGGTCGATGATCGTCCGGGCGTACCGGTCGCTGCCGGAGCGCTGGCAGGAGGTGCTCTGGCACACCGAGGTCGAGGGCGCGAAGCCGTCCGAGGTCGCGCCGCTGCTCGGCCTCACCGCCAACGGCGCGGCGGCACTCGCCTACCGGGCCCGCGAGGGGCTCCGGCAGGCGTACCTGCAGATGCACATGGACGCCCTGCCGGACGCGCGCCGGGAGTGCCGCCCGGCGCTGGAGAAGCTCGGCTCGTACGTGCGCGGCGGCCTGGCCGGGCGCGAGGCCCGCCGGGTCCGGCGGCACCTCGACGGCTGCGCCGACTGCAAGGCGGTGTGCGCCGAGCTCGCCGAGGTGAACGCGGCGCTGCGCGAGGCCCTCGGCCCGCTGGTGCTCGGCACGGCGGCGGGCATGGCGCTGGCGTCCAAGGGCGGCCTGTTCACCTGGCTGCGCCATCTGCCGAAGCGGCAGCAGCAGGCGCTCGCCGGCGGCGGCGCGGTGGCGGTGGCGGCCGCGGTGGCCGCCGCGATGATGCTGGTGTCCGGCGAGGAGCCGCTCCGGCCGGCGCACGACCCGCCCGCCGCCGTCCAGGCCGGCGCGGCCGCGCCGGCCGCGAAGCCGCCCGCGAAGCCGCCCGCGAGACGTCCCGCGCCGCAGCCTGTCGCGCCACCGCCGGTGGTGATGGTGAAGCCCGTGGCGCACCGGCCCGCGCCGCGGCCGAAGCCGCACGTCCCGGCGAAACCCGTCCGCAGGCCGCCGAAGAAGCACCCGCACGCGCGTCCGCCGGCACCTCATGTGCACAAGCGCCCTCAAGGGCTGTTCGTCCGTGTCGCGGTCGGGTCCGCGGGGCAGGGCGCCGGGGTGCACGTCCGGGTCGGCCGCGAGGTCCGGGTCGATGTCGGCGCCGGGATCGGCGGCGGGACGGGCGGCGGTGTTCGCGTCGAGGTCGGCGCCGGGCCGCCCGCGGGCATCCCGCCTCAGGTGACGGCGCCCGTCCTCGCGGACGGCCGACCCCATGGGCGGTTGAAGACACGGTCGCGGTCGCCCTACGGCTGAACCGGCGACCTGCTCCTTCCCGTAAAGATCATGGGGAAGGGCGGGGCGGGGCGGCACCGGCTGGTAGCGTCCGCCGCGGTTCCCAGTTTGTCGTTACTGGGGAGTCGCGAACCGGCGGTATGCCATGAAAGAGTGCGAATCGCCGTATTGGCCTACGGGGCTGACGGGCTTCACTACGCTATAGGCGCCCGAGGTCACTACGCCGGCCTGTGAGCTCCCGTGTAGAGGAAGGGCGGTGTCGCATGGATCGCTGCGCGCTGTTCGTAGACGCCGGCTACCTGCTGGCCGACGGCGCCATGGCGGTGCACGGCACCCGCCATCGCGAGACCGTCTCGTGGGACTTCGGCGGGCTGCTGCAACTGCTGAGCAACCTGGCGCGCGAACGCACCGGCATGCCCCTGCTGCGCTGCTACTGGTACGAGGCGACCGTCGAGGGCCGCCGCGCCCCCGAGCACGACGCGCTCGCCGACCTGCCCGGCCTCAAGCTGCGCCTCGGGCGCATCCGGCCCGGCCGCCGCGAGGGCGTCGACACCGAGATCCACCGCGACCTGATGACCCTCGCCCGCAACGGCGCGCTCGCCGACGCCGTCGTGGTCAGCGGCGACGAGGACCTCGCCCAGGTCGTCTCCGACGCCCAGGACCTCGGCCTGCGCGTCACCGTCGTGCACGTCGCCGTCGACGGCAACTGGACGATCTCCCGGGTGCTGCGGCAGGAGTGCGACGACCTCATCGAGATCGGCTCCGGCCACCTGCGCCCCTACGTCAACCTGCTCACCGGCATCGACAGCGGCGTCGGCTCCTCCACCGGGGCACACGCCCTCGGCGCGGGCCCGCTGTCCAACGGGCACGGCTCCAACGGCCACGGCCCCGGCGGCGCCGGCGCGCCGCTCGGCCCGCTGCACACCACCGCGCACAACGGCCCGCCGCCCTCGTCGCCGATCGGCGGGCAGCCGCCGCTGAGCCCCGCGGCGTCCGGCCTGGGCTCGTCCGGTTCGTCGAGTTCGTCGAGTTCGTCGGGCTCGTCCGGCGGGGGGCTGGGCGGCGGCAGCGGCGGCACCGGCGTGCCCACCGGCCCTCTGCCCCTTCCCGGCAGCGGTGGCGGCCTCGGCTCGTCGTTCGGTTCGCCGTCGCCCTCGTACGGCTCGTCGTCCTCGATGAACTCCGGTGGGCTGCCGCTGCCGTCCTCGCCGCTGCAGGCCCCGCCATCGGCCGGCTATTCGTCGGCGCAGGCCCCGGCGCCCGCGCCGGCGGGCGGCCAGCCGCCGCTGAGCGGCCCGCAGTACACCTCGTCCTCGCCGGTGCCGTCCCCGTCGCCGCCGCCCCCGCCGCAGACGCTGCCGCCCCAGTCGTCCGGCCCGTCGCCGCTGCCGTCGAGCCGCCCGCACGGCCCCTACACCGGCCCGCAGCAGATCGCGCCCGTCCCGGCGCAGCAGAACACCCCGACGCTCTCGGACGCGGTGAAGGCCGCGCACCAGGAGGGCCAGGACTTCGGCGAGTCCGTCGCCCGCGACGCGCCCGCGCTGTGGCTGGAGGCCGTCCTCGCCCGCAAGCCGCGCATGCCGTCCGACCTGGAGGCACGGCTGCTGCAGGGCTCCTCGCTGCCCATCGACTTCCTGCTCCACGACGAGGTCCGGCACGCGCTGCGCCGCGGATTCTGGGACGCCCTCGAACGTTCCCGCAGGTGAGCACCGCGCCCGCCGGGCACCCGCCGGCCACTTACGGGCGGGTAATGCACGATCATCAGTGATTCGCCCGCTTCGGCCGGGCCCCGGCGGGTAGCGTTGAACCGTGACGCATGTGACGGAAGACGATCTCGACGACCTGGAGTTCGACACCCTGCGCACCGGCGATCACATCTCGGCTGCCAAGCGGCTCTCCGAGCTGGCCGAGTCGGTGACGGGCGGGGTGTCGCGCGCCAACGTGCTGCTGCGCGCCGGCGAGCAGTGGCAGCACGCCGGCGACCACGCCAAGGCCGCCGACGCCTACCGCAGGGCCCTGGAGGACGGCGGCGAGGTGTACGGCGACCCGCGCGCCTACCTGGCCGACGCGCTGTTCGAGCTGGGCAGGGCCGACGAGGCGCGGACGCTCGTCGAGCAGATCCGCGCAGACCGGCCGCGCGACCCCGAGGTGTACCGCACCGTCGCCGAGGTGCTCTACGCGCAGGGCGACGCGTCCGGCGCGCACGACTGGGCCACCAACGGCGCCGACGTGGTGCTCGCGCTGCGCGACCGCGCCGTCGGCACCGGCATCGGCGACCCCGACGAGCCGCCCGTCCCCGAGGAGGAGTCCCTCACTCCGGGGCCCGACGACGTCGCCCTCGCCGAGGACAGCCTCGAAGCGCTCCTGCGCCTGCGGTACCGCGCCCGGGTCGATCTCGGCCGCAAGGAGGACGACTACGACGCCCTCCTCGACGACCTGCTCAAGAACTGACCCGCTCGAGGACTGACCTGCTCAAGGGCTGACCGCCTCGTGCGGGCGGGCGCGCGCGACCGGTGATCCGGGCGGCCCCTTACCCTGTGGGGATGCCTGAATCCGCCGCCGAGGCGCGCGCGCAGCCGGTGATGCTCACGTTCTTCGGCGTGCATCTGCTGGGCCGGCCCGTCGCGGTGTCCTCGGGCAGCGTCATCACGGTGCTCGACCGGGTGGGGATCGGGGAGCATGCGGTCCGCACGTCGCTGAACCGGATGGTCAAGCGCGGGCTCCTGGAGCGGCACCGGCAGGGCCGGAAGATGTACTTCGCGCTGACCCCGCACGCCGTCGGGGTGCTGGAGGACGGCCGGGAGCGGATCTGGCGCGCGGGCGTGGTCAACCGGCGGTGGGACGGCCAGTGGACGCTGGTCGGGTTCTCGCTCCCGGAGGACTGGCGGCGCGAGCGGCACGACCTGCGGTCCCGGCTGATCTGGGCGGGTTTCGGCCCCCTGCAGAACGGCCTGTGGGTGGCGCCCGGCCTGGTCGACGTCGCCGGGACGGTGGCGGGGCTGGGCCTCGAATCCCACATCCGGGTCTTCGGCGGCAGCGTGCTGGCGCCGACCGAGGTCCGCGACGTGCTGGAGCAGGCCTTCGACGTGTCCGCGATGGGCGCGCGCTACCAGGCGTTCGTGGATCGCTGGGACGCACCGGACGCCGCGTCCGGGCTGCCCGACGACCTCGCGCGGCAGCTCGTCCTGCACAGCGACTGGCTCGAACTGGTCCGCCGGGACCCGCACCTGCCGGCCGAGCACCTGCCCGCGGACTGGCCCGCGGTGCGGGCGGAGGCGGTGTTCCGCGGCCTCGCCGAGCGGTGGGCGCCGCCGGCGGCGGCGGAGGCCGCCCGGATCCTGGACACCCTCCCGCTCGACTGAAACCCCTGGTGATCGGCTCGGGGTCCGGCATGTGCCGATGTTCGTCACATTATTGACAGCCGTCAAGATTCGGACGTACATTCGCGGCGACCGTCCGGCTCGCTCCCCCTCATCAGGAGCCCCCATGTCCCTGCTTCGCCCTGGCGGCCGTCCCGGCCGGCTCGCCGTCGCCGGCGCCGCCCTCGCCCTCGCGCCCGCCCTCGTCGCCCCCGCGACCTCGGCCGCCGCCACGCCGTCCGCAGCGGCGGCGGACGGCACCGTCTCGCACTCCGGCAAGCTCGCCGACGGCGCCACCTGGACCGCCGAAGTGCCCGCCCGCTGGAACGGCACGCTCCTGCTGTTCAGCCACGGTTTCGGCCCGCTGGTCGCCCAGGACGCGCCGCGCCCCGGTGCCCGGACCGCCCTCCTGGCCGAGGGGTACGCGCTGGCGGGCTCGTCCTACGACCCGAACGGCTCGATGTGGGCGCTGAAGTCGGCCGAGCGCGACCAGTTCGCGACGATCGACGCCTTCCGCGCCGCCGCCGGACGGCCCCGTCAGGTCATCTCGGTCGGCCAGTCCATGGGCGGACTGATCAACGCGCAGATCGCCCGGGACGGCGCCGGACGCGTCGACGGCGCGCTCGGCCTGTGCGGCCTCGTCGCGGGCGGCGTCGACCTGGACAACTACCAGCTCGACGCCGAGTACGCGATATCCGCGCTGCTCGATCCGGGCGGCCGGAACAAGCTCGTCGGCTTCTCCGACGCCGACGAGGCCGCCGCCCTCGGCGTGAAGCTCACCGACGCGGTCACCAAGGCGCAGGCCACCCCGCAGGGACGGGCCCGCATCGCGCTCGCCTCCGCCTACCTCAACCTCGCCGACTGGGCCCCGGACCAGCAGCCGCCCGCCAAGGACGACTACGCGGGCCAGGAGAAGCAGCAGTACGCCTGGTTCGCCCAGGGCCTGCTGTCCTTCCTGACGACCGCGCGATACCAGGTCGAGCTGTCGGCCGGCGGCAACACCTCGTGGAACCGGGGCGTGGACTACACCACGCTGCTGCGGCGGTCCGCGCACGCCAAGCAGGTCAGCGCCCTTTACCGGTCCGCCGGGCTGAACCTCAAGGCCGATCTGACGAGCCTCACCAAGGGCGCCGGCGTCACCGCCGACCCGGCCGCCGTCCGGTCGCTGCGGCGGACGTCCACCGCCGGCCAGGGCCTCGGCGTCCCGCTGCTGGACGTGCACACGACGTCCGACCAGCTCGTGCCGGTCGAGCAGGAGAACGCGTTCGGCGCGTGGGTCCGGGCGGCCGGCGACTCGGCACTGCTGCGCCAGGCGTACGTGGCCCGGCAGAGCCACTGCAACTTCACCACGGCGGAGACCGTCGCGGCCGTCCACGCCGTCCAGCACCGGGTGACCACCGGACGCTGGACCGGGACGACCGCCGCCGAGCTCCAACGCGGCGCGCTCGCGCTCGGCCTGGACGGCGCGGCCTTCGTCCGGTACCGGCCCGGCGTCCTGGTCGGCGCGCGCCGCTGAATCCCGCATCGTCCACCCCCTCAGGAGTTCACGTGTCCACCACCGCGGAGACCTCGTCCCGCTCCACGCCGGCGCCCGGCACGGCCCTCGCCCTCGGCACGCTGATCGCCGGCTGCGTCGCGGTCTGCCTGGCGCAGATCGGCATCGCGATCCCGGCGACCCTCAACGGCCTGTTCCAGAAGGACCTGCACCCCGTCGGCTCCCAGCTCACCTGGATCTCCGACGCGTTCCTGCTGCCGGTCGCCGTGCTGGAGCTGACCTTCGGCGTGCTCGGCGACCTGTTCGGCCGCAAGCGGCTGCTCATCGGCGGCGCCGGGCTGATGGCGGTCGGCGAGCTGGTCAGCACCACCAGCTCCGGCGTCCACCAGCTGTGGACCGGGCAGGCGCTGGCCGGCCTCGGCGCCGCCGCGCTGTTCCCGACCTCGCTCGCGATGCTCGCCGCCGGGACGAGCGGCACCACCCAGCGGGCGCGGGTCATCGCGCTGTGGGCGGCGTCCCTGTCCACCGGCGGCTTCCTGGCCCCGCTGCTCGGCGGCATCACCGCGACCTACGGCTCGTGGCGCTGGTCGTTCATCGTGGTCACGGTCGCCGCGGTGCTCAGCGCGGTGGTCAGCACCGTGCTCGCGCGCGACTCCCGCGCGCCGGAGGGCCGGTCCCTCGACCCGGCCGGGCAGGTCACCATCGGCCTCGGCCTGTTCGCGCTACTCTTCGCGATCATCCAGGGCCCCGAGGACGGCTGGGGCTCCGCGCCCGTCGTCGGCGGGTTCGTGCTGGCCGCGCTGTTCCTGGCCGCGTTCGTGGCCGCCGAGCTGCGCGTCCGCTCCCCGCTGCTGCGGCTCGACCTGTTCGCCAACCGGGCCTTCGCCGTCGCCGCGATCGTCGCGGTCGTCGGCATGTTCAGCTTCCTCGGCACCGCCTACTCGGTGAGCATCCGGCTCGGCCCCGCGCAGGACCAGCCGCCCATGCACACCGCGATGGCGTTCCTGCTGCTCAACGGCCTCGCGCTCGTGCTGCTGCCGGTCACCGAACGGCTGCTGCACCGGGTCCCGCCCGGCCTGCTCACCGGCGGCGGGCTGATCCTCATCGCCGCCGGCGACTTCTGGACGGCGACGCTGCCGATCAGCGACCGCGCCATGACGTCGCTGATCCTGCCGCTCGGGCTGGTCGGCATCGGCTTCGCCGTCACCGTCTCCTCGATCACCGCGACCGCCGTCAACACCGTCCCCCACCACCTGGAGGGCATGGCCAGCGCGACCACGAACCTGCTGCGCGACTTCGGCTTCACCCTCGGCCCCGCCGTGATCGGCGCCGTGGCGCTGAGCCGCGCGAGCAGCGGGTTCACCGACTCGCTGAACGCCTCGTCCCTGCCCGCCGGCCTCAAGCACGCCGCTACGGAAGTGCTCCACGAAGGCGGGCCGCTCGGCATCAACAGCGCGTCGTCGGCCGCCCCGCCGCTCAAGCCCGTCCACTCGCTCGCACTGGACGCCGTGGGCCACGGCTACTCCATCGGCTTCGTCGTCTGCGGAGCCGCGGCGCTGGCGTCCGCCTTGCTCACTCTGCTGACGCTGCGCGGGTCGAAGCGTGGCGAGACTCCGGTGGACGCGCCCTGACGGCACCTACAGGGTCGCTATCAGCTCGCTCAGGGCCTGGGCGGCGGCCATCGGCGGCTCGTGCTCGATGACCGTCCAGCCGCGCAGACGGGACGCTCTGACGGTCTCGTCGCGGCCGGGAAAAGCCGCCTGGTCCGCGTGGGTGCGCAGATAGCCGCAAGGGGCCTCCGGCCAGTCCGGGGGCCCCGCGGGCATGTCGTGGTCGTGCGGGCCGGGCGGGCGCGGCAGGTCGGCGTCCACGAAGACGTACCCGCCGACCGGGCGGTGCGCGGCGCGCTGCGCGAGGGCGATCGCGGGCACCAGCGGGCCCGCTGCGCCGTGCGCGGCCAGCACGAGCGGCACCGACGGCCCCGCCGCCGAGATGATCAGCGAGACGCGGGCGACGTAGCGGGCCCCGTCGCCGTCCGCGACGTCCGGCGCGATCACGTCCATCCCGTAGGAGCGCAGCATCTCCGGCATGTCGCCCCAGGACGCGGCGGCGGCGCCCGGCGCGTGCAGCAGCACCACGGTTCCCGGCGTCATGGGCCCCCCTTCCCGCGGCCACGCTACATGGCGGCTGCGGCCGGCGGTCCGCGGATGAATAGGGTTCGTCATGTGAGCGATCGTGATGAACTGCTGCGAGAGATCAAGGACAAGGCCGTCGTGCACGGGGACTTCACGCTGTCCTCGGGCAAGAAGGCGTCCTGGTACGTCGACCTGCGCCGGGTCACGCTGGACGGCGCCGTCGCGCCGCTCGTCGGGCGGGTGATGCTGGACGAGACCGCCGACCTGGGCTACGACGCCGTCGGCGGCCTCACCCTCGGCGCCGACCCGGTCGCCGCCGCGATGCTGCACGCCGCCGCCGCGCGCGGCCGCCGGCTGGACGCGTTCGTCGTCCGCAAGGCCGGCAAGGCGCACGGCCTCCAGCGCCGCATCGAGGGCCCGGACGTGGCGGGCCGCCGCGTCCTCGCCGTCGAGGACACCTCCACCACCGGCGGGTCCGTGCTCACCGCCGTCGAGGCGCTGCGCGAGGCGGGCGCCGAGGTCGTCGCGGTCGCGACGATCCTGGAGCGCGGCGCCGCCGCCCGGATCGCCGAAGAGGGCCTGACCTACCGGCACCCCTACGAGGTCGCCGACCTCGGCCTCTCCTAGCCCGGCCGGTCCCGGCCGGGCCGGGCCCAGGCGGGCCGGGCCTGGGCGGGCCGGCTCAGCTCTTCGGGCGGACGTACCAGGTGGCGCGCTGCCCCGCCGGCTGCGGCGGCTGCACCTTGCCGTAGATCGTCACCTGCAGCGAGCCGCCGTTGTTCGCGACGACGTCGAGCGTCTTCTCGTCGAACTGGAGGGTGTCGCCGGGGTTCAGCACGCCGCTGCGCACCACCGTGCCCGTGTCGGGCACCCGGATGACCACCTTCGTGGCCTGGCCGGTCACTTCGATCAGCAGGGGGACGTTCGCCGCAGGGGTCTTCTGGGAGGGGGACGTGCCAGGGGAGGAGGGGGTGCTCTGGCCGCTCGGAGGCGCGGCCGTCGAGGGACCTTGCTTGTCGGGCGAGCCGGACACCGCGTTCACCAGTGCTATGCCGCCGACCACGAGAAGCGCTAAAGCGAAGACCACGGCGATGGCCGCGATCACGATGCGCGCGAGACCTATAGGGTCCGACCGATGACGTCCCACATGGGGAGGTTAGCGATAACTGTCACTGCTGAGCGACGGACGTGACTCTTCACGCTCATTCTTATTCGGACCGTTGCCACCGCCGCGCCGCCCCTTCATGATCTCCCGGACGATCGGGATGACCGACAGGACCAGGATCACGGCGACGCCCGGCAGGATGTACCTCTCGATGTCGGGCACCTCGGAGCCGAGGAAGTGGCCCAGCAGGAACAGCGCGTCCGTCCAGACGATCCCGCCGATGACGTTCCAGACCAGGAACTTGCGGGCGTCCATCCCGAGCATCCCGGCGAGCGGGTTCAGGAACGTCCGGACGATCGGGATGAACCGGGCCAGCAGCACCGCGCGGGCCGGCCCGAAGCGGTTGAAGTAGTACTCGGCCTTGTCCACCCACTCGCTGCGGAACAGCTTGGAGTCGGGCCGGTCGAACAGGCGCCGGCCGTAGCGGGCGCCGAGGAAGTGACCGAGCTGGGCCCCCGCGATCGCCGCCACCGGACCGCCGACCAGCAGCCAGGGCAGCGACAGCGACTGGAACTCCTGCCCGTTGACGGTCGAGACCGCCGTGAGGATCCCCGCCGTGAACAGCAGCGAGTCGCCCGGCAGGATGCAGCCGATCAGCAGCCCGGTCTCCGCGAAGATGATCGCGAGCACGCCGATCGTCGCGAACGTGCCGAACAGCTGCAGCCACGCGGTCGGGTGCAGCCACTCGGTGATGTCAAGGGGAATCGTCGTCAGATCCACACCGCGAGGGTACCTTTCCGCCCGTCGCGATTAGGCGGAACGCGGGCCCCGAAGAGATACTGAGCACGGACGGCATGCCAGACCGGAGACCGTGTGACCCGGGCCGCTCACCTGGGTAGACGGTCGTTCGGGTGCTACCGCCCGGCCGGATGCCCGGCGGCACCCTGCGTATGAAAGGACGCTGACAATGCCCATCGCAACGCCCGAGGTCTACGCGGAGATGCTCGACAAGGCCAAGCGCGACGGCTTCGCCTTCCCCGCCATCAACGTGACGTCGAGCCAGACGCTGAACGCGGCGCTGCGCGGCTTCGCCGAGGCGGAGAGCGACGGGATCGTGCAGGTCTCCACCGGGGGCGCCGAGTACCTGTCCGGGTCCACCGTCAAGGACATGGTGGTCGGCGCCAGCGCCCTCGCCGAGTACGCGCGGGTCGTCGCCGCCAAGTACCCGGTGAACATCGCCCTGCACACCGACCACTGCCCGAAGGACAAGCTGGACGGGTTCATGCGCCCGCTGATCAAGATCTCCCAGGAGCGGGTGGCGCGCGGCGAGGAGCCGCTGTTCCAGTCGCACATGTGGGACGGCTCCGCCGTCGAGCTGCACGAGAACCTCGACATCGCCGCCGGGCTCCTGGAGGAGTGCGCGAAGGCGCGCATCATCATGGAGATGGAGATCGGCGTCGTCGGCGGCGAGGAGGACGGCGTCGCCAACGAGATCAACGAGAAGCTGTACACCACCCCGGGCGACGCGATCGCGACCGCCGAGGCCGTCGGCGTCGGCGAGAAGGGCCGCTACATCCTCGCCGCGACGTTCGGCAACGTCCACGGCGTGTACAAGCCGGGCTCGGTGAAGCTGCGTCCCGAGGTGCTCAAGGAGATCCAGGACGCGGTCGGCGCCAAGTACGGCAAGGACAAGCCGTTCGACCTGGTCTTCCACGGCGGTTCCGGCTCCACGCCGGAGGAGATCCGCGAGGCGGTGTCCTACGGCGTCGTGAAGATGAACATCGACACCGACACCCAGTACGCGTTCACCCGCCCGGTGGCCGACCACATGCTCCGCAACTACGAGGGCGTCCTGAAGGTCGACGGCGAGGTCGGCAACAAGAAGCAGTACGACCCGCGCTCGTGGGGCAAGGCGGCCGAGACCGCGATGGCCGCCCGCATCGTCCAGGCCGCCGAGAACCTCCAGTCGGCGGGCAAGAAGCTGGCTTAGCCCAGGGGGGCGACCCCCTGGAACCCCCGTTGCGACCAACAGGCCGTTTCCCGCTCCGCTGGCGCTCCGCGTGAAACGGCCTGTTGGTCGTCGGGCGGGCCCGTGACGCGGGCTGGGGTTCGGTCTTCCGGGGCTGTGGGAGGCCGAGTCTTCCTGTGCGTTTTATGACGAAACCTCGGTAGGCTCGGGGGCGTGGCACTGCCCCGCACCTACGAGAGCCAGAACTGCTCGATCGCCCGCGCGCTGGAGGTCGTCGGCGATCGCTGGACGCTGCTGGTGATCCGCAGCGCGCTGGAGGGCGTCCGCCGCTTCGACGACTTCCAGGACGCCCTCGGCGTGGCCCGCAACGTCCTCACCGACCGGCTGACCCGGCTGTGCGACGAGGGGATCATGCGCCGCGTCCCATACCAGGAGCGGCCCGAGCGCCACGAGTACCGGCTCACCCGCAAGGGCGTCGAGCTGTGGCCGGCGATGATGACCCTGCTGATGTGGGGCGACCGGCATTACGCGCCCGACGGGCCTCCGGTGGTCATCGGGCACCGCGGCTGCGACGGCACCCTCACCACCCGCTTCACCTGCGACTCCTGCGGCGCCCCGCTGGGCCCCACGGACGTCGACCCCCGCCCGGGCCCGGGCGCGTAGCGGCATCCGGCCGAGAATCCACCGGCCGTTCACCGGGACAACAGTTGCTTCACGAAACCCCCTTGCGGTCCAATGGGTTTCATGAAGCAACTCAATGTGCGCAGCGTCGCCCACATTGCCGGGGCGACGCTGGACGACGTGCGCATCCGGCCGTACGGGACCACCGACCGCGACCGGCTCGTCCGGATGTCCGCCCGCGTCTCCACGGCCAGCCTCTACACGCGCTTCTTCTCCGGCACACCGCGCATCCCGGACCACTACCTCGCCGCCATGGACCGCCTCGACCACTGGGACCGCGAAGCCATGGTCGGCCTGGTGGACGGCGAGATGGTCGGGATCGCGGAGTACGTCCGGGACGTCCGCGCGCCGGGGCACGCGGAGATCGCCGTCCTGGTGGCCGATCCGTGGCAGCGCCGCGGGCTCGGCAGCCGCCTCGTCGGCTACCTCACCCAGCTCGCCGCCCGCCGCGGCATCACCGAGTTCGGCGCCGACGTCATCCTCAGCAACCGCTGCGCGCTGCTGTTCGTCCGGAACGGCTGGCCCGCCGCCCGCTCCCGCACCGAAGAGGGCGCCGCCCGCTTCCACCTCCCGCTCACGACCCCATGTCCGTGACCACCGTGGTCGCCGCGCCATCGCCGGCCACGGGTGATTCGGGCCGTGGGTTAGTGCCGAGCGAGGAGGCGTCGGCGCTCCGGGGTGTAGTGCCACCAGGGGCGGGCCGGACGTCCCTCGGCCTGGTCGACGGCGGACATGACGGTGTCGAGCAGGCACGGGTCCAGCCGTTGCCCGCAGGCGGCCGACATCTGCTCGTACAGCTCGACGGGGTCCCGGCCCGCCAGTTGCTCGACGCGGGTGATGCCGATGCGTTCGAAGTAGCGGGCCACCGCCCGTCCCACGTTCACCAGCCCGGTGAGGTTCGATTCGGCTTCCATGCAGGTCAGCGTAGATAGACGGGCTCCGGCCGGGCTTGCAGGAATCGGACATGTCCCGCGTCCGCCGCAATGCGGCGCGTGGTGAGCAGGGGTGTCCGCACGTGAGCGCGTGGCGGGCCGGGACCGGCGGGTCAGCGTTGGCCGGCCTTGTTGACGATCTTGGTCGTGACGAGGGTGAGCGAGTAGATGACGGTGCCGACCGGGGCCTGGTCGCCTCCGGAGGAGCGCGAGGTCGGGGTGTTGTGGCCGTTGCTGACGGTCTGCTGCGCGACCATCCGGTACGTGACCGGGTCGAGGAGGAACCGCTGGCCGTAGCCGCGCGACACCGCGATGGCCGGACGGCCGGCGCCGTCCGTGACGTTCCGGTCGACGCGGACGCCGGGGATCGTGGCGATCAGCCGGTAGAGGGCCGCCTGGGTCTTCGGCGGGACGCGCAGCGAGGAGTCCCACAGCGTCTGCGTGGCCGTGCGGAAGAGCTGCGCGTCGGGGTCGGAGAACTCCCGCTGGTCCGGTGGGATGTCGGTGTAGTCCTTCTCAAGCGCCGCACGGAGCTTCCCCGGGTCGGTGGGCAGTTCGGCGAGGCGCTCGTAGGACTTGCGCGCGAGCGCGGCGCCCCGGGCGGTGTGCCGGTACATGACCAGCTTTCCGTGCTGGATGTCCGCGTCCTCGGCGCCGTCCAGCCGCATCCAGTTCTCGTCGGTCACCGGCCGGGGGCCGTGCTCGGCCGCAATGCCGTACTCCAGCGTCTTCTCGTACAGCCACTGAGTGGGGCGCGGCCTCGTCCAGCGCTGCGTCTGGACGGTCCGCGCGGCATTGCCGAGGACCTGCGTCGCGCTCACCAGCCGCGCCGGCGGTGAGGGGGACGGCGCGGCCGGTGACCCGTCGCCGTCCGTGACGACCAGCGCGGTCGCGAGGGCGGCTACGGCCACGGCGCCCGCCGTCCCGGTCGCGGCGGCGCGGCGCAGCCGGCGCCTGCGCCCGCGCGCGATGCCCCCGCTCACCAGCGCGTCGACGCGGGGCTCCATCGTCTCGGCCGTGTGGCGCATCGCCTCGGCCAGCCTGTTCTCGAAGCTCATACCGTCGTTCCCTTCGAAGCTCACCGGTGCAGCGACTCGAGCTGGTCGCCGAGGGCCTCGCGCAGTTTCGCCATCGCGCGCATGGACCTGTTGCGGACGGCCCCCGGGCTCAGCCGCAGGGCGGACGCGACGTCCTCGACGCTCTGGTCCTCCCAGTACCGCAGGACCAGGACGGCCCGGTCCCGCGCGGGCAGCCCGGCGAGGGCGTCGAGGAGGGTCATCCGGAGCGCCCGGTCGGACTCGGCGGCGACCGCGTCCGGCAGCCGTTCCCGGGGCGTCTCCCGGTTGCTGCTCTTGCGGAGGTGCGACAGATACGTCCTCGTCAGCACCGTGCGGGCGTACGCCTCCGGGCTGTCCGCGCGCTGGACGCGCCGCCAGGAGGCGTACAGCTTCCCGAGCGTCGTCTGCACCAGGTCCTCGGCCAGGTGCCAGTCCTTGCAGAGCAGGCGCGCCGTCCGGAAGAGATCGGCGCTGTGCGCCGCGGCGAATTCCTGGAACCCGTGCGGATGTTCGACCATCGGCCTTCCCAGCGTCGTCCGTCGTCCTCTACACCACAGACGCCGCGGCGGGCGCGGTACGTCACGCGGAGCCGGACGCCCGGTGACGGCTTCGGGGCCCGCCGGGAACACGGCCGTGACCCGGGTTGATGCGGACCCTGCCCGTCGACTTACGATGACCCGCATGACCCAGAACCTGCTCGGCGGCCCGCCTCCGACCGAACTTCCGGACAACACCGAGGCCCGCGAGGCGCTGGAGAGCGGCGTCGACCCGTTCGAGGTCGCGGCGCGCCACCCCGACTACCCGGGCGCCTGGGCCGAACTGGCCGACCGCGCCTTCGCCAAGGGCAGCGTGATCGACTCCTACGCCTTCGCCCGCACCGGCTACCACCGCGGCCTCGACTCGCTGCGCCGGGCCGGGTGGAAGGGCCACGGCCCGATCCCGTGGGAGCACGAGGCCAACCGCGGCTTCCTGCGCGCCCTGCACGCCCTGTCCCGCGCCGCCGCCGCCATCGGCGAGGACGACGAGGCCGAGCGCTGCCGGACGTTCCTGCGCGACAGCAGCGCCGCCGCCGCGGACGCCCTCGCCGGCTGACCCACGCGTCGCACGCGTACCCGGCCGGTGAGGTGCGGTTTCTTTAACGGCCGGGTACGGGTACGCTTTGATCGCAAGAGGCCCCTTCGCGCGCTTGCGGCGACCGGGGCCTTCGTCGTGGGAAGGAAAAGTGGCATGCCTGCCATCGTTCTTGTCGGTGCCCAGTGGGGAGATGAGGGCAAGGGCAAGGCAACAGACCTGCTCGGGGGCGACGTCGACTACGTCGTCCGCTACCAGGGCGGCAACAACGCCGGCCACACCGTCGTCATCGGCGACAAGAGCTACGCGCTGCACCTGCTGCCGTCCGGGGTGCTGTCCCCGGACGTCGTCCCGGTGATCGGCAACGGCGTGGTGATCGACCCGGCCGTCCTGCTGCAGGAGATCGACGGGCTGCGGGAGCGCGGGATCGGCTGCGAACGGCTGCTGATCTCGGCGAACGCGCATTTGATCATGCCGCACCACCGGGCCCTCGACAAGGTCACCGAGCGCTACCTCGGCAAGGCGCGGATCGGCACCACCGGGCGCGGCATCGGCCCGGCCTACGCCGACAAGATCAACCGGATGGGCATCCGGGTGCAGGACCTGTTCGACCCGAACATCCTCACCCAGAAGCTCGACCTGTCGCTGCGCGAGAAGAACCAGGTCCTCACCAAGGTCTACAACCGGCGCCGCATCGACACCGGCCCGATCGTCCAGGAGTACCTGGCCTACGGCGAGCGCATCAAACCGTTCGTCGCCGACACCGAACTCGTGCTGAACCAGGCCCTCGACGACGGCAAGGTCGTCCTGCTGGAGGGCGCGCAGGGCACGCTGCTGGACATCGACCACGGCACCTACCCGTTCGTGACGTCGTCCAGCCCCACGGCGGGCGGGGCCTGCGTCGGCTCCGGCGTCGCCCCCACGAAGATCACCCGCGTGATCGGCATCCTCAAGGCCTACACGACCCGCGTCGGCTCTGGACCGTTCCCCACCGAGCTGCTGGACGAGCAGGGCGAGTACCTGCGCAAGACCGGCGGCGAGTACGGCGTCACCACCGGCCGCGACCGCCGCTGCGGCTGGTTCGACGCGGTGATCGCCCGCTACGCGTCCCGGGTGAACGGCATCACCGACTTCTTCCTCACCAAGCTGGACGTCCTGTCCGGCCTGGAGCGCGTCCCGGTGTGCGTCGCCTACGACGTGGACGGCCGGCGCGTCGACGAGCTGCCCGCCACCCAGACCGACTTCCACCACGCCAAGCCGATCCTGGAGTACCTGGACGGCTGGCAGGAGGACATCACCGGCGCCGAGAGCTTCGACGACCTGCCGAAGAACGCGCAGGCCTACGTCCGGGCACTGG
This sequence comes from Actinomadura napierensis, assembly GCF_039529375.1. NCBI lineage: Bacteria > Bacillati > Actinomycetota > Actinomycetes > Streptosporangiales > Thermomonosporaceae > Actinomadura > Actinomadura napierensis. Next base: position 38,012 of record NZ_BAAAMR010000014.1, on the reverse strand, counting down.
AGGAGATGTCCGGCTCGCGGATCTCCGCGATCGGCGTCGGCCCCGGCCGCGACCAGACCCTCGCCCTGCGTCCCCTGGTGTAACACCTGACCCGCCGTTCCCCCGCACCTCACCGAACCTCCATCTGGGGTTCGGTGACGGGCTGTAGCGTCCCCCCGGTGACGACCATCGGGGGGACCGTCGAGCTGCACGGTCATCGGGGCGCGCGGGGGCTGCGCCCGGAGAACACGCTGCCGGCCTTCGCGCACGCCGTCGAGCTGGGCGTGGACGTGATCGAGCTGGACGTCGGCCTGTCGGCGGACGGCGCGGTCGTCCTCGGCCACGACCAGGTGCTGTCCCCGGCGAACCTCGCCGACACGGTCCCCGCCTGGCCGGACGACCCCGCGTTCCCCTATGTCGGCAGGCCCGTCAGGGAGCTGATGCTCGCGCAGCTCAAGACGGTCGACGCGGGCGTCCGGCAGCGCGACGACGCGTTCGCGCGGACGCAGCGCCCGCTGCCCGGCACGCCGATCCCCACGCTCGCCGAGGCGTGCGCGCTCCTCGCGCCGACCGGCGTCGGCCTGGCCGTCGAGCTGAAGACCGACCCCGACTGGACCGCCGAGGAGATCGAGCTGTTCACCGCGGCCGTCGCCGCCGTCCTGGCGGAGGCCGGCATGACCGCCCGCAGCCGGCTCCTGGCCTTCGACTGGCGCGTCCTGGCGGAGGCCCGCCGCAACCATCCGGCGCTCGGCCGCACCGCGCTGATCGAGCGCAAGACGCTCGCCCCGGGCACGCGCTGGCTCGCCGGCCTGCCGCCCGACGACCCGGTGGCCGCCGCCGTGGCGATCGGCGCGACCGCGCTGTCCCCCGAGCACGCCGTCACCACGCCCGGCCTGGTCGACGACGCCCACGCCGCCGCGCTCCCCGTCGTCGTCTGGACGGTCAACGAACCCGAGGACATGACCCGCCTCATCAAGTACGGCGTGGACGCGCTGGTAACCGACTACCCCGACCGCTTCCCCGGCCCGGAGCGCTACAGCCAGCCGTTGCGGCGGAAGCCCCGGTAGAGGGTGAGGCAGATGAAGGCGATGGCGCCGACGATCATCGGGTAGCCGAAGTGCCAGTGCGTCTCCGGCATGAAGTCGAAGTTCATCCCGTAGACGCCGGTGATCGCGGTGGGCACCATGAAGATCGCGCCCCAGGCGGAGATCTTGCGCATGTCCTTGTTGTCGGTGACCGTCACCTGCGTCATGTGCGCGTGCAGGATCGGGTTCAGCAGCTCGTCGTAGGCCTCGACCTGCTCGCGGACGCGGGTGAGGTGGTCCTCGACGTCGCGCAGGTACTCCTTGATCTCGGCGGGCACGAAGCGGCGGCCGGACAGGTTGCGCAGCGGGCCGGCGAGCGGGCCGACGGCGCGCTTGAGCTGGATGACCTCGCGCTTGAGCCGGTAGATGCGGCGGGCCTCGTCGGTGCGCTCGGGCGAGAAGACGGCCTCCTCGACCTCGTCGATGTCCTCCTGGACGGCGTCGGCGACGCAGACGTAGCCGTCCACGACGCGGTCGGCGACGGCGTGCAGGACGGCGGCGGGCCCCATCGCGAGGCGGGCCGGGTCCTTCTCCAGCTGGGCGCGGACGGGGCCGAGCTCGCCGTGCGTGCCGTGCCGGACCGTGACGACGAAGTCCGGGCCGCAGAAGATCATGATCTCGCCGGTCTCGACGACCTCGGCCGCGTCCGGGCCGGTGGAGACGTAGCCGACGGTCTTCATCACCACGAAGTGGACGTCGTCGTAGCGCTCCAGCTTGGGCCGCTGGTGGGCGTGGATGGCGTCCTCGACGGCGAGCGGGTGCAGGCCGAAGACCTCGGCCAGCTCGGCGAGCTCGGTGGCCGACGGCTCGTGCAGCCCGACCCAGACGAAGCCGGCGCTGTCGCCGTCGGGGGTGAGGCGTCCGTCGCGGATGAGGCGGACGGCGTCCTCGACGGTGCCGGTGGACGCGCGGTGGCCGTCGATGTAGGCGGCCCAGTCGATGACGGCGGAATCGCGGGCGCGCCCCCGTACCTGTGCCCCGTGGGTTCGCCCGCGCGTCTTGAACAGCGACTTGGTGGCGCGCGCCGGACGGACTCGTGTCATGGCCATGAGGTGCTCCTAACCCGCCGGCCACGCACGCAGGGGCGCGCTCTACCCAGGTCCGATCAGTGGAGCATGATCAGCGAGGGGAGCGCGCGAGGGCGACGGCCGGACGCCAGATGGAGGCGGACGGATGGACAGTCCAGTCCGGACTGTGAGGGTTCTCTGGCGAACTGCAAGTATCACCAGGACTCATCCCGACCACCTCCTTTCGCGCACCTCGACTACGGGGTGTCAAGCCCGTCGCAGCTTACCAGCCGACATTTAGGACGCCGGCCTGTTCGGCAAGGTTCACGCGAGACGTGTGTGACCGTCGCCTCACCGGCGTCCCGGCGGGGCGCGCGCCGCCCGCCGGCAGTGTCCATAACGCCTTTGTGCCCGGGCCTTATGCCCGTCTTACCGCGACCCACACCGGTGCGTCCGGACCAGTAAGCTCGCGTCACGTGCGAGTACTCGTCCTTGGATCGGGTGGCCGCGAGCATGCGCTCGCCCGCGCCCTGCACCGCGACCCTGCCGTCACCGCCCTCCACTGCGCCCCGGGCAACCCGGGCACGGCCGAGATCGCGGACAACCACCAGCTCGATCCGCTGGACCCGACGGCGGTGACGGAGCTGGCCGGGCGGCTCGGCATCGAGCTGGTCGTGGTCGGCCCGGAGGCGGTGCTGATGGCGGGCGTCGGCGACGCGGTGCGCCGGGCCGGCATCCCGTGCTTCGGGCCCGACAAGGAGGCCGCGCGGATCGAGGGGTCCAAGGCGTTCGCCAAGGAGATCATGGCGGCGGCCGGGGTGCCGACCGCCGACTCCCGGGTCTGCGAGAGCCCCGTGCAGGTGGAGGAGGCGCTCGACGCCTTCGGTGCGCCCTACGTGGTGAAGGACGACGGCCTGGCCGCCGGCAAGGGCGTCGTCGTCACCCGGGACCGCGACGTCGCCGCCGCGCACGCCGCCGCCTGCGGGCGCGTGGTGATCGAGGAGTACCTCGACGGCCCCGAGGTGTCGCTGTTCGCGCTGTGCGACGGCCAGCACGCCGTCCCGCTGCTGCCCGCCCAGGACTTCAAGCGCGCCTACGACGGCGACGAGGGCCCCAACACCGGCGGGATGGGCGCCTACACGCCGCTGCCGTGGGCGCCGCCCGGCCTGGTGGACGAGATCATGTCCCGGGTCGTCCAGCCCGTCGTGGACGAGCTGCGGCGCCGCGAGACGCCGTACGTGGGCGTGCTGTACGCGGGGCTGGCGCTCACCTCGCAGGGCGTCCGGGTGATCGAGTTCAACGCGCGGTTCGGCGACCCGGAGGTCCAGGTCGTCCTCGACCGGCTGGCGACGCCGCTCGGGGTGCTGCTCCAGTCCTGCGCCATCGGCGGCCTCGACCCCGAGACCGCGCTGGAGTGGCGGCCGGGCTCGGCCGTGACGGTCGTCGTGGCGGCCGAGGGGTACCCGGCGGCGCCGGTGAAGGGCGGGGAGATCACCGGCCTGGACGAGGCCGCGGCGGTCGACGGCGCCTACGTGCTGCACGCCGGGACCAAGTACGGCGCGGACTGGCGGCTCGTCGCGGGCGGCGGCCGCGTCCTCAACGTCGTCGGCACCGGCCCCGACCTCACCGCGGCCCGCGCCACCGCCTACGAGGCCGTCTCCAGGATCGCCCTGCCCGGCGCGCACCACCGCACCGACATAGCCCTCAAGGCCGCCCAAGCCTGACCATTCCAGCCAAGCCAGCACACGGGCGGGCACGCGGAGCGAGTGCAGCGAGCGCAGCGGGGGTCCAGGGGGTCGTCCCCCTGGGCAGATGGGAGAATCAACTTCGTGATCGAGCGGTACACACTTCCGGAGATGGGACGCGTCTGGAGCGACGCGCACAAATACGAGCTGTGGTGTCAGGTCGAGACCCTGGTGGTCGAGGCCCACGCCGAGGCCGGGACGATCCCGCCGGAGGTGGTGGAGCCGGTGCGCAAGGCGCCGCCGCCGACGCCGGAGGCCGTGCACACGATCGAGGCGGTCACGCAGCACGACGTGATCGCCTTCCTGTCGGCGTGGGCGGACAACACCGAGCCGCGCGAGGCGGCCCGGTACGTCCACTTCGGCATGACCTCGTCCGACCTGCTGGACACGGCGCTCGCGCTGCAGCTCGTCGAGGCGACCGACATCCTGCTGGCGAAGGCGGACACGCTGGTCGCGACGCTGCGCGACCACGCGCTGGCGCACCGGGCGACGCTGCGGGTCGGCCGGACGCACGGCATCCACGGCGAGCCGGACGTGTGGGGGCACCGCGTCGCCGACTTCGCGTTCGCGATGGCGCGCTCGCGGGACCGGCTGCGCCGCGCCCGCGAGGCGGTCGGCGTGATGGCGATCTCCGGGGCGGTCGGGACGTACTCCAACATCGACCCGGCCGTCGAGTTGCACGTCGCGCGCAAGTTCGGGCTGAAGAGCGCGGACGTGTCGACGCAGGTCGTGATGCGCGACGGCATCTCCGAGTGGGTCTCGGCGCTGGCGATCACGGCGACGGTGTGCGAGGCGGTCGCGCTGGAGGTCCGGCACGGGCAGCGCACCGAGGTCCGCGAGCTGTGGGAGCCGTTCGGCAAGGGCCAGAAGGGCTCGTCGGCGATGCCGCACAAGAAGAACCCGATCATCTCCGAGCGGCTCGCCGGGATGGCGCGGATCGTGCGGGGGCAGATCGTCCCGGTGCTGGAGGGCATCCCGCTGTGGCACGAGCGCGACATCTCGCACTCGTCGACGGAGCGGATCGCGCTGCCGGACGCGTCCATCGCGCTCGACTACATGCTGAACCTGACGAACCGGCTGATGTCGGGCCTCGTCGTGGACGAGGCGCGGATGACGGCGAACCTGGAGTCCACGGGCGGCCTGATCTACACCTCGACCGTCCTGCTGGAGCTGGTCGAGGCGGGCATGTCCCGCGACGACGAGGCGTACCCGCTGGTCCAGAAGGCCGCGATGGAGACGTGGGAGACGGGCGTCCCGTTCCGGGAGACGCTCCGCAAGCACGCCGCCGAAGCGGGCCTCGCCCTGGACGAGGCGCGGCTGGACGAGGTGTGCCGTCCCGAGCGCTTCGTGAAGCGCCTCGACGGCGTCTTCGACCGCCTGGCCATGCTGGCCTAGCACCCCGGAGCGACCGTGACGGCCACCCTGACCGAGCTGAACGCCTACCCCCTCAAGAGCGGCGGCGGCACCGCGCTGCGCAGCGCCGTGCTGACGTCCAGGGGCCTTCCCCACGACCGGGAGTTCATGCTGGCCGCGCCCTCGGGCCGGTTCCTGTCGCAGCGGGACCTCGCCGGGATGGCGCTGATGCGCCCGTCCTACGACGGCGAGGTCTTGACGGTGGACGCGCCCGGCACCTCCCCGCTCGTCCACAAGGCTGTGGACAACGGCGAGGTGCTCGACGTGACGGTGCACCGGCACGAGGTCCAGGGCGTCGACCAGGGCGACGAGGCCGCCGGCTGGTTCTCGGCGCTGCTGGACACCGACTGCCGGCTGGTCCGCTTCACCGGGCACCGCGCCACGTCGCGGGGCGGCGGCGAGCTGATGTTCGCCGACGGGTACCCGCTGCTGGTCGTCTCCGCCGAGTCCCTCGCCGACCTGAACGCCCGGCTGGACGAGCCGCTGCCGATGAACCGGTTCCGTCCGAGCCTGGTCGTCGAGGGCCTCGGCGCCTACGCGGAGGACTCCGTGCGCCTGCTGCGCATCGGGGAGACCGTCATCGAGATGGTCAAGGCGTGCGCGCGGTGCGTCATCACCACGACCGACCAGGAGACCGGCGAGCGCGGCCGAGAGCCGCTGCGGACCCTGGCGTCTTACCGGACCATCGACCGGGGCATCCGGTTCGGCCAGAACGCCGTTCCCCGTACGCTCGGCACCCTCGCGCTCGGCGACCCGGTCGAGATCCTCGAACGGCGGGACTAGCCGACGACTTCGCCGGTCTCGTCGCCGTAGCCGTCGCGCATGCGGGTCGGGACGATCTCGACGGTCAGGCCGGGCAGCGACGGGACCGGCGTGCGGCCCGCGACCGGGCGGAGCGCGGCGACGACGCCGTCCAGCCCCTCCGGCGGGACGGCGACCTCGAGCCGGCCCTCCTCCGGTTCCACGACCGCGTACGCGCCGGCCGGGTGGAACGTGAGCCGCGTGTCCTCGGTCTGCAGGAGCAGCGTCCGGCCGAACGGCAGGCGCCCCAGCAGCGACTGCGCGATCGCCTCCGCCTGCAGCGCGCCGATGCGCAGCGTTGTGGAACCGCCGTCCAGCTCCCAGTGCGCCGTGGTGACGTACAGGGCGCCGCTGCTCGACCCGTCCCGCGCGATGCCTTCGCGGACGGTACGGGCCAGCTCGGGGTCCGCGAGCAGCGATCGGCGGTCGATGTCGGTGACGAACAGCGGCAGGTACGGCTCCAGCGCGCGCAGGAGCGCCGTCGCATCCCACTGCCGGACCGCCTCGTACTCCTCGGTCGCGAGCCCGACGACCTGCAGGAACCGGACCCGGCCGTGCGGCGTGCCGATCTCGCCCAGCTCCGGGTCGGTGACGAACGCGACGGCGCGGATGTCGGAGTCCTCGCGGTCGGCGGCGATCGGGCCGTTGACGTCCATGTGGTGCCCGGGCTCGAACCAGTTGCCCGAGCCGAACACGTACCGGGCGAAGTTCTGCAGCAGGTTCGCCGGCCAGGCCGGCGGCTCGGCGTCCGCCGGGTCGCGGGCGAGCCGGAACGTGAACTCGAATCCCCAGCCCGACTCGTCGGGGTCGGCGGACTCCTTGGCGTACAGCTCGGACATCCCGTACGAGACGAAGTGCCAGTGCGGCACCGGCTCGGTCCGGGCGTAGACGCTGATGCCGTCGAGCGGGTCGGGGCCGCCCAGCGCCCACTTGACCACGGTGCCCAGGTGGTACGGCGGGACGTCCCCGTAGAGGGGGCGCAGCGCGGCGTCGATGGCGTCCCAGCCGGGCGTGTCGTCCATGGACGATCACCCTAGACCCCGCCGGCGGCACCCGTCCCGCGCTCCGCCTCGGCTCGGATTTTCCCGTGGAATGCGAACCTTTGGGACGCTCTGGGGGTCTCACCGAGCAGACTGGCGCGAGGGTGGCGCAGTCGGACACCCCATCCCCGGTCCGGTGGTTTACTGGGGTCGCGTTGGCGCAGCGGGACCGTTCGGCGCGCCCGGCCCCCGTGGTCCCACCTTCATCGGGCAGGCACCTTAACCGCGTTTCAAAGGAGATATGGCGGAATGAGCATGGGCCACGAGGTTCGGTATCGCGTGCGCGGCGGCCGGCAGCTGCACGGCACCGTCTTCGTGCAGGGCGCCAAGAACGCCGTCCTGCCGATGATCGGCGCCTCACTGATGGCCTCGCGGGGCCGCACGGTGCTCCGGAACGTTCCGATCATCGAGGACGTGCGGCGGGCGGTGGAGCTCGCCCGGGCGGTCGGCGCCAAGGCCGAGCTGCACGAGACCGAGCGGACGCTCGTGATCGACGCCTCCTCGCTCACCAGCCCGGTGCTGCCGGCCGACATCGCCTCCCGGTTCCGCGGCTCGTTCCTGTTCGTCCCGGCGCTGCTGCACCGGCTGGGCGAGGCGGTCATCGAGGGCGTCGGCGGCTGCAACCTCGGCAGCCGCAACCTGGACTTCCACTACAACGGCTTCAAGCGGATGGGCGCCACGGTCACCGAGCACGTGGCCGACAACGGCGACGGCATCATCCACATCAAGGCCGGCGACCTGCGCGGCGGGACGCTCTACTGCGACACCCCGTCGCACACCGGCACCGAGAACCTGATCATGGCGGCGGCGCTGGCGCACGGCACCACGCTGATCAAGAACGCGGCGCTGGAGCCGGAGGTGCTGGACAACATCGCCATCCTGCAGGCGATGGGCGCGAAGATCAGCGGCGGCGGCACCGGGTTCATCACCGTCGAGGGCGTGGACGAGCTGACCGCCGTCGAGCACACCGTGATGCCCGACCGGATCGACGCGGGCGTGTTCGTGATGGCCGCCGCGATCACCGGCGGCGACCTGAACCTTGTCGGCGCCACCCTGGAGCACCTCGGCGTCGCGGCCGACAAGCTCGAGCAGATGGGCGTGGAGTTCCACCAGCAGGGCGCGGTCCTGCAGGTCCGCCGGGAGCGCACGCTCCGCCCGATCAACGTGATCACCGACGAGTACCCGGGCTTCGCCACCGACCTGCAGTCGCCGATCATGGCGCTGTCCTGCCTGGCCGAGGGCCCGTCCTACATCTACGAGCGGATCTTCGACGGCCGGTTCAAGCTGGCCGACGAACTGCGCAAGATGGGCGCCGACATCGAGGTCGACGGCAACCGCGCGAAGGTGAACGGTCCGCGCGGGCTGCGCGGCGCCGAGGTGGAGGCGCACGACCTGCGCTGCGGCAGCGCGCTGGTGCTGGCGGGCCTGGCCGCCGAGGGCGAGACGACGATCACCTCGGCCTACTACCTGGACCGCGGGCACGCGCACACCGCCGAGCGCCTCTCCCAGCTCGGCGCCGACATCGTCCGCGAAGCGGACTGACCGGCGCCTGGAGCGGAGCTCCAGCGGAGCGGAAGGCGACGGAGAGTCGTCCTCCGGAAGCGCAGGGGGACGTCCCTTGCAAACGGCAGAGCATGCGACCGGCCCGGCGGGACTCCCGCCGGGCCGGTCTGCTGACTGAGCGGTCATTCCGGGCGGTCGAATCGGCCGCATGTGGCCTTGCTCCTGACCCAATCAGGAGTGGTCTCTGACCGGCCTTGTCACAGCATGACAGGAAATCGGTGGGCTGTCCGTCACCGTCCGGTTACCCAGAGCGGCGCCGCGGTCCCTCACCTGCCGGGACGGGCGGCCCGCTGATCAGCGGAAAAGCGGCATGGAACGATCTAGAGCCGACCGCTTCCCGGGCCGGTAAAAAATCACCGGAGCGGGGCGTCAGGGCCGTCCGCCCGGATCACTCGTCTTTCCGGGCCGGCCGGCACCGGGTCGATCAGGTTTCGGCCCGCGCGTAAACCAAACGGACTCCGCAGGGGTCTCCTCAGTGCGCCCTAGCGCCCCGAGGAGGCCCCTGCGGTGTTTTCGGGTCTTGTTTTTCAACTTCGGACGTCCGAAGATGCAGGATCAAGACTGACCGATTGGTGACAAATTACTGACCAGGGGGTCGCGTAGGTTACTTTTTCGCCGCACTCTTGATTCGATTTCGCGTCTGGGCGTCACACATCGCCGCCCTGACCCGATCTGCCCACTGAGGAACGAATCGCACGGGAACTGCGGTGCTGGGTCAGAAGGCAGGGGCGACAAGCCATGAGACGACCGTTGGGCGGAGCGTGCGCGAACGCGTGGCCGGGGCCGTGCCCCCGAGAGGATGGACCGGAAGCGAGCGATCATCGATGACGGCGGCACGAACGGGCTCGGTCACGCCGGATCTCACCATCGGCGTCGTCGGCCCCCATGACCTGGTCGAGCGGGTCATGCTGATGGGGCACGGCCCCACTCCGGTGCCGAGCCGGCTGGTGGCCGCCGCCTACCGCGACGAGCAGGAGGCGGCCGACAAGGTCGTCCGGCTGGGGTCGGGGGTGGACGTGTGCCTGTTCGCCAGCCCCGTCCCGTACGACTTCGCGCGCAAGGCCGGCGTGCTCACCATGCCCGCCACCTACGTGCCGCTGAACGGCGCCGCGCTGCAGGGCGCGCTGCTGCGCGCCTCCCTCGACGAGCGCTTCGACCCGTCCCGGGTCAGCATCGACGTGCTCGGCCGCGCCGAGGTCGAGGAGGCCTACGCCGAGATCAGCCTCGGCACCGAGCAGGTGCACCTGCGCGAGGAGGCCGCCGGGCCCGGCACGCTCGCCGCCTTCCACGAGCGGCTGTGGCGGCGCGGCGCGACCACCGTCGCGATGACCTGCGTCCACGCCACCGCCGAGCGGATGGAGATGGCCGGGGTGCCGACCATCCGGGTCCGCCCGACCGGCGCCGCCATCCGCAGCTCCCTGCAGACCGCCGCGCTCCTCGGCGCCCACCACCGGCTGGAGGAGTCGCAGCTCGTCGTCGTGCTGGTGGACGTCCCGACCCTGCGCGAGACCCCGCGCCGCGTCACGCCCCGCTACTGGCGCGACGAGCTGAAGCTCGCGCTGCACCGCGTCCTGCTCCAGGAGGCGCACCGGATGAACGCGTCGGTGTGGCCGCTGGACGACCACAGCTATCTCGTCATCGCCACGCGCGGCTCGGTCACCTCGACCACCGAGGGTTTCCGCACCCCGCCGTTCGTCGAGCGCGTCCGCGAGGAGCTGGGCCTGGCCATCGAGGTCGGCATCGGGATGGGGCGCACCGCGCACGAGGCGGAGAACCACGCGCGCGCCGCGCTCGCCCGCTCGCAGAGCTCCCAGCGCGCCCAGGGCTTCGCGCTCGACCGGGACGGCCGCGCCCTCGTCCCGGCGCCGCGCACCCCGCCGCGCAGCCAGCCGCAGGCCAAGCCGAAGGGGCTGGAGATCCTCGCGCGCCTCGCCGACAAGCTCGGCGACCAGGAGCAGCCGCTGATCGTGGACGCCGAGAACGCCGGCAAGATGCTCGGCGTCACCCCGCGCACCGCCCGCCGGCTGCTGCGCACCCTGGTCGAGGAGGGCCTCGCCTGGCCGCTGCCGCCGAACCGCACGCCGCAGCCGGGCCGTCCCCGCCAGCTGTACCGGCTGATCGTCGAGAAGCTCGGCAACCCCGCCAAGTCCGGCTGAGCGCCCGCCCGCCGTCTCCCCTCTCCGTCGACCGAGGCGGTGCGGGCCGCCCGCCGGTCGCCCCTGCTCTGGCGCCCGGCACCGTCGTGCTGTAAAACAGACATCAGTGTTCTTTTGGTTCTGGCGCCGCGGCCGGCGCCGGGACCGGCTCCCAGCACACTGACGGAAGGCGGCGGCGGATGGCAGGGTCATCGGACGCGAACGGCACGACGCCCGGCGGGTACACCCGCCGCGGGCTCCTCAGGATCGGCGCAGGCGTCGCGGTCGGGGCGGGAATCGCCGGCGCGACCTGGGGCGAACTCGGCCGGAACCGGGAGGCGGCCGCCGCACCGGCCGGCAACCCGGGCGACCCGACCAGCCCGACGATCGCGGTCAAGGTCAAGAACCTCAGCGGGCCCGCCGAGACCGGCCCGTTCAACGCGCCGTGGACCGACCTCGGCATCCCCGTCCGGTGCCCCGACGGCACCATGCTGTTCGTCTGCGGCGACACCTTCGACGGCCCGCATGTCCCCGGCCCCGGCGAACCCTCGTACTGGCGCGCGCCCGCGGGCCTCCGCTCCGGCAACGGGGACGTCAACAACCTGCGCATCGACGGGAGCGTCGGCGGATCCAACGCCCGGAGCCTCGTCGACGAGCCGCACAACCCGGTCGGCGACGGCAGGTTCACGACGGCGATCCCGTCCGACGCGTTCGTCGTCAACGGCGTGATGTACATGCACCTGATGCGCGGCGTCATCTACGACACCCACCACACCGACTTCTGGCGCTCGTTCGACAACGGCGAGACGTGGGAGTACCTGTGCCAGTGGCCGGGTGACATGCACGGCGGGCAGTTCCAGCAGAAGACCTACGCCGTCGCCGACGACGGGTACTGCTACGTCCTGTCCTCGGTCTTCAACCGCGACCGGGACTCGGGGCTGCTGCTGCACCGGGTCCGCCAGGACGCCCTCGGCGACCCCGGCGCCTACGAGCCGTGGGGCTACGACGGCGGCTGGCGCTGGGGCGCGCCTCCGACGACGGTCATGGCCGACCGCCGCTACGGCGAGATCTGCTTCCGCGCCATGGACGGCAAGTACGTCCTCACCTGGCTGGACGCCGCGACGGCGACGATCCGGGCCATGGTCTTCGCGCTGCCGACCTCCGACCTGACGCGGACACTGGAGCAGACGATGATCGTCAACGGACCGGCGCAGGCGCAGGTGGCCAACGTCGTCACCGCCCCGTACGGCGGGTTCGTCGTCCCCGGCTCGACGTTCGGCAACTTCCACATCATCGTCAGCCAGTGGTACGACCCGACGAACTACCGGTTCATGCAGTACCGGGTGTACATGGCGTCCTGAGCCCGGCCCGCGCCACCGGCCTCGTCACCGGCCCGCGCGGGCCTCGGCACCGCCGGTCTCCTTCGCGACCGCCTCGCGGACGGCCGGGACGATCTCTCTCGCCCAGCGGCCGAGCGACGTCTCGTCCGGCGTTCCGCCCTCGGGCGAGAAGAGCATGAAGCCGGACGCGCCGTGCTCCAGCACCGCGCCGGTCAACTCCTCGGTCCACTGGTCCGCGGATCCGCCGATCCAGCGGCCGTCGGCTTCACGGGTGGCGGGCAGCGGCCGGTCGGTGATGCGTCCGGGGAAGTTGAAGACCGTGCGGATCTCGCGCGGGTCGCGGCCCACTTCGGCCGCTGCCTCGTCGATGACCGGCCGCGACGTCCGGTACCGCTCGCTGAGCCAGTCGGCCGCGTGGCCGGGGAGCCAGCCGTCGGCGACCCGCCCGGTGGCGGCCAGCGACTTGCGGCCGACCGAGCCGGTCCACACCGGCGGCGCGGCCGCCGGAGCCGGCGCGATCTCGTTCACCTGGTAGTGATCGCCCTTGTAGGTGACGGGCGAGCCGCCATCGGAGAGCTTCTTGACCAGGACGATCGCCTCCTCGAACGCGTCGACGGCGTCGGCCGGGGAGAGCCGCGCCACGCCCATGTCGGTGATCCGGTCCCACAGGCCGCCCGCGCCCATGCCGAGGACGACGCGTCCGTCCGACAGCTCCGAGAGCGTCGTGACCGTCCGCGCCAGCATGGGGGCGGGCCGGGTCGGCAGGTTGGTGACGTTGGCGAAGCCCGCGATGCGGTCGGTGCGGCCGAGGAGGAAGCCGATGGTCGCGTAGGCGTCCAGGCGCTCGCCGATGTAGGGGTGGTCCGACAGCGAGAAGAGGTCCAGGCCGTCGCGGTCGGCCTGCTGGACCATGCGCATCAGCGCGGGACGGTCGCCGAAGGTGCTGTGCGCGCCGAAACCGAAGACGACGTCGTGTGCGGACATGGCTCTGCCTTCTTTCGTTCGATGAGATCGGGATGCCGCCGGCTTCAAGCCGTGGGGCCGAACTGCTCGATGAAGCGGCCGGTGAACAGGTCGGTGCCCTTGTACTCGGCGACCATCGCGGGCGAGGCGACGGACGGGCCGTCCGGCGACGGCAGCTGCCCGACGCCGCCACGCGTGCCGAGCGGGAGCAGCATCATCGGGAACGGCAGCGGCTCGTAGGTGGCCGTGGGGCGGTCGCCATTCAGCTGGGCCTTGATGTTCTGCACGACGACCTCCGCGTGCCGCATCGCCCAGCCGGCCATCTTCGCCTCGGCGACGTCGGTGATGTCACCGACCGCGTAGACGTGGTCGTGCCCCTTGACGTTGAGGAACTCGGTCACGGGCACCCGGCCCTGCGGTGTCGGGGTCGTGAGGCCGCCGTCGGCGAGGTAGCCGCTGTTGGTGCTCACGCCGAAGGCGCGGAACCAGATGTCGGCGGCGATCTGCTCGCCGCCGGCGGTGGTGACGGTGAAGGCGCCGGCCTCGCCGGGCCCGGTGCTCGGCGGCGCGGCCAGGGCGGTGCCGAGGCGCAGGTCGATGCCCAGCCCGTCGAGCTGGCGGCGCAGGTCCTCGACAACCTCGGGCCGGAAGCCGGGCAGCAGCTCTGCGGCCGGGTCGGCCACGGTGATGCGCTTGTCCGGCCAGACCTCCTTGATCTCCCCGGCCAGTTCCAGGCCGACCGGGCCGGCGCCGAGGATCAGCACCCGGCCCGCCTCGCGCAGTTCCTTGTGGGTCCGGCGGAGGTCGTCCAGCGCCTCGTCGACCGTGTCGGAACCGGGCTTGGCGGGATAGGCGTAGCTGGATCCCGTGGCCAGGACCAGGTAGTCCGCATCGACGCGCCCGCCGGACGCCAGGGTGACACCGCGGGGGTCGACGGAGACCGCGCGGTCGCGGACCACCCGGCCGCCCTCGGTGAGCAGCGTCTCGAAGGGGAAGAACATGCTGGCGGCCCAGTCGGGCCGGGTCAGCGCCCGCAGCGACGCCGCCGCGTTGACGAACGCGTCCCGCGGGTCGATGAGGACGACGTCGGCCTCGGACTGCAACGCCTTGGCGACCGACGCGCCCCCGTAACCTCCGCCGATGACCGCGACAGTACGACTCATGACGACACCACTCCCATAGCAAAAAGCTTGTTGTTCGTAGTACGAACGGTAGCAGTTCGCACTACGAACAACAAGCGGTGCCGCTGGAGCGGTTATTCCGCGATGTCAGCCCGGATGCCCGGCGGCGGCCCCCTCGTCCGGTTCCTTGAAGACCACCGGGACCTCGTTGTCCAGCACGACGCGGCCGAGCAGCTCGGCGAGCGTCTCGCGCTCCTGCGGGCCGAGCCCGGACGGCAGCTCGTCGATCCGCCGGCACGTCTCGGCGTAGAACTCGTCCACGAGCGCGGCGCCCCGCGGGGTCAGCGCGACCCGCACCGCGCGCGTGTCCCTGGGGTCCGGCTCACGTCGCACCAGGCCGTTGCGCTCGGTGCGGTCCACCAGGCCGGTGAGGCTCGACTTCGCCAGCCCCAGCGTCGCGCCCAGCTCGGTCATGCCGTACGACCGCCCCATCAGCACGCACAGCAACTGCCCCTGCTGCTGGGTCAGCCCGTACTCGCGGGCCGACGCCGCGTACACGGCGTCCACCAGGAAAGAGGACCGCACAAGCGCGGCCACGACCCCGATCCGGCCATCATCATCCTTAGCCACAACCCCAGGCTAACACCGGAAACCCACCATAATTCGCGCGACGAACTATGCCCGCCCCAGCGCCCCCGATACGGCCGCCGCCCTAGCCATCCACTCCACCGGACGAGACCCCCCGCACGAACGCACGCCAAGCCCCGACCCCGAAGACCAGCTTCGGCCCGTCCGGGTCGGTCGAGTCCCGGACGGCGACGGCACCGGGCAGACCGGCAACCTCAACGCAGGTGTCGTTACCAGTGCCACTGTGCGTGCTCTTACGCCAGACAGCCCGGCTCAAATCAAGAGACATCGGCACGCAACTCCTGTCCGGAAAAGCTTCAGCTCGCCAGCCCACCGAACTCCCGCCTGAACCCTCAGCAGTCCAACCCGCTGGACGCGGCGCAACGCACGAACGCACGCCATGCGGCGACCCCGAAGACCAGCTTCGGCCCGTCCGGATCCTTGCTGTCGCGCACCGCAACGGCACCGGCCACGCCGGCGACCTCAACACAGTGCTGATCGGCTTGAGCGCTCCGACTGGACTTGCGCCAAACAGCACACGCCAGGTCACCGAACATCGACCCTCCTGGACGACGGCTCAGCAACCCAGCTCGCCGGATCTGATCCGGCGCATGAACACGCGCCACTCGGCGAGCCCGAAGACGAGCCTTGCACCTTCAGGGTTCTTCGAGTCCCGCACGCCGATGCGCCCCGGAAGCGCCGCGACCTCAATGCACTGGCCGCCGTTCGTCGAACTGTGACTGCTCGTCCGCCAGCCGGCCCGGGACTGGTCATGTGCCGGCATCCGGCCCCCATCCCCTTATTTCATCCTGTACTCGTCCGCGATAGCCGCGAGGAGGTTCACCGACGCGTCACGGTCAAGCGCCTCACCGCGCACTTCGTCAAAGCATGAACGGTACGCGGCGGTCTCCTGCCGCTTGTCGAGCAGCAGAGAACCCGTTCTGTGCTCCAAGTAAGCATACTCGGACGGAACGGACTCTCCGAGGTCAAGCGATAGCAGCATGAAGGCCCCGAACATCGCCGCATGGGCGCCGACCTCGTTCACCAGGATCTGGATCATGATGTTGCGCCGCTGGGCCTGTTCGACGAGGTGGACGAGTTGCTCGTGCATGACTTCCCGCCCGCCGACCCGTCGACGCAGGACCGCTTCATCGAGTACGGCGTACAGATGCGCAGGCCCGTCACGCGTCAAGATCGCCTTGCGTGCCATGCGAGCTTGGACTCGCCGTCCGACTTCTTCCTCTGTCGCCACGTGCGGCTCGGCTCGCATCAGCGCCTCGGCGTAGCGCTCGGTCTGCAAGAGTCCTGGAACCACCTGGCATTCATAGTTACGCAACTCGCACGCTTCGGATTCAAGCCCGATGTACGTCTCGAAGCCCATCGGGAGAACGTCACCGAACTGATGCCACCAGCCGCGTTGCCGGGCTCGGCGAGCGAGCAGGGTCAACGTGTCACGATCCTCCGGGCTCACCTCGTACAGGTCCAGGAGCTTACGCAGGACGGTCGCCGGGACGCCTGTGCGCCCCTTCTCGAATCTCGTGATCGCGGATGCGGCCCGCGTGATGTGGTTCGCCGCCTCTTCGGCCGACACGCCCTTTCGCTGTCGGACCTCCCGCAAGCGGATGCCGAGTAGCAGACGGCCGACGGTCGGGCTCTCGCCTTGCGTCACAGCTTTGCCTCCTTCGCCCGACATCATGCCGACGCCTCGCCCCCAGGGAAACGATCAAGCACGGAGCGTCACATGCACCTTGCAAATAGAATTCTATTGCGTCACTCTATGGATGTGCTACCACTCGTAGTGTTGCGCGCACGGAGAGCGAAAACGGGAGGTAGTACCCACACAGACCACCGCGCGGTCGAGGCTGAGATTGGAACCCTCCCTCGACCGCGCGGCTTCCATCCCCACGAAGGAGGAGGCGTCAGCCATGGTAGACGCGAGGGCGGCGGCGGACGAGGCGAACGACGGCGGTGGCGTCGTCCTGGGCGATCTGTGCCCGGGATGGCATACCGAACGGATCGAGCGGCGACTCGTTGCGCGCCGCTTGGACCGCGTGTCCGACTATCAGCTCGGATGCGGCTGCCTGGAGGAGATCACGGCCGGGACCGTGGCGGAGCTGGTGATCCTCTGCGACGTCCAGAACCAGGTCTTCCAGCGGGTCGCGCTCGCCGAGGCGATCGCGCAGGGCTTCGGCCGGGGCCGGTCGTGATCGCGGCCGGCGTTCACAGCCCCTGGGCGGCGACGCAGATCGATCCGGACGTCGTACTCGCGGAGGTCCGCCGCTTGTACCCCGGCGTCACGGCGTGGGCGGGCGAGTTCACCGGGTCGTACTGGGTGCTGCTCGACGGCGAGTTGCGAGAGTTCAAGGACCCGCATGGGCTCATCGCCTGCATCCGCCTCCGCCTCGCCCTCGCCCGCCCGGAACCGCTCGAACTCCCCGAACGGATCGGGAACCCGCCCGCCGCCCCGTGCTCTTGTAGGAGATCCGGTGTCCCGGCCCCGCTCGACCGGCCGGAAGAGTCATGGCGCCGACTCATCAGGGCCGTCCGGCGGCTCTTCGCCGGCGGCGAGACAGCGAGCGCTTTTCGGGTGTGAAACACAGTGAAACCCCTGGACCTCGATATCGCCACAGGGTGATGATTCGGCCACGCATGGTGTCCAGGGCCATCCTCGGTGTCGCTCACGGCGCTTGGACGCGTCACCGCCCTGCGTCCCAAACGGAGAGGACGAGCAATGGATCGTGTTGATCCACATCAGGTTGACTTCGTCGGCGGGGACCCCGAGTCCCAGACCGGCGAGTGCCCGGCGGTCTGGCGGGTACCGGACGGCGCCTACATCCGCGGCAAGACCGTCAACGACCCGGCGCTGATCGGTGAACTCAACACCGACATCGGCAAGGGTGAGGACGAGTCCGACGTGTGGGTGCCCGACAGGCTGTTCCCCGTCATCCGTGAGGCCATCGACGGCACCTACGACAAGGGCCGGCAGGGGCCGGGGCAGCCGTCCTTCGAGTACCTGATCGAGGGTGTGACCCGGTCGGTGATCCGGCTGGAAATGCGAGACGCCTATGACCACACCGTGGAAGGTTTCGCAGCCTGGAAAGCGACCGGCGACATCTCAACGTTCGACTGGGGGAACTGGCTCGACATCGTCCGGGGAGCCGTGGCCCGTGGCGTGCGGTGGCGGCGGGTGCGGATCGTGTCCGAACCGCTGAGCGAGTACATGAGATGGGAGTACGACTGCACCGTCGAGAACGTGAACGCGGGTGAGGACATACGGTGGCTTCCGAGGACGAGGGCGGCCGACCTCCTGCTGCCGCCGGCAGACTGCTGGATCTTCGACTACCGGCTGATCCGGTGGAACTTCCAACGCGGTGACGACACCAATCCTCGGACCTACGCGTTCAGCTCCGACCCCCGTCTCGTCCGTGACATAGCGGGCGGCTTCGAGATGGCATGGGATCGAGCGGTTCCTCACGCCGATTACAAGCCCGCCGTCGGTGACCCTTCTTAGGACTCCGCGCTTCCCTCACTGAGATTCTCCAGTGCGGCGGTGATGAGCGCACGCGCTGGATCGCCATGTACCGCGAGGGCGCTGAGGCGTTTCCATGCCTGGTGGTACATGGCGACCTCGGCCGGATGGTCGAGCCTCAGGTATCCGGACAAGAGTTCGATGGTCACGGTGTCGTTATCGATGATCTCGAATGACTCACGCACGCGGTATCCGGCTCGGTCGGCGCTCTGCGGAATCACCCCGAACGACACGGACGGCAGCCTGCCCGCGTCCAGGAGCTTGAGAAGCTGCTCGCGATGCACTTCGACTTCGAACATGCGATATCGAAGCGCTGCCTCTTCGAGGAGAAACGCGAACCGTTTACGCGTGCGCAGGATGCGCTGCCTGGCCATGCGCTCTGCCACGGCCTCGGCCACGTCGTCCACGTCCAGTCGCCGTTCCTCGCGGACTCCGCGCAGGACGTTCGTCATGAACGCCTTCGTCTGCAGAAGCCCATGCGGCAACTTGGTCTGATAGCTGCGGTATGTACTGAGCCGCTCGAAAATGTCACCGGACCCCAGCTTTTGCGTGGGGTTCAGTCCGACCTTGTGGGCTTCCTCCCTGTAGGAGATCCACATGCGGGCGACGCCCGCCGGGCCGGTCCGTCCAGGTCGCGTGCGCGCGGGCGACCGATGGACGGCTCCAGTTCCACTACCACCCGGCCGGCGGCGAGCTCGGTGATGCCGAGGTGGTTCTCCAGCCGGGCCAGGCGTCGGAGGTCGCTCAGGCGATCGCCGTGGCGTTGTCAGTTCACCCCGAGCCGGGCGTGATGCCCGGGTCCGTTCACGGAGGGACAGATGACCGTTACGCAAGTTCGGTCGGCCACGGCCGCCGAGGCGAAGGACCCCCGCGAACTCGTCGCCCCTGAGGTCTTCGCGCTGCTGGTAGAGGACCTGCGGCGCTACCAGCACGTCACCAAGGAGTACGCGGAGCGAATGGTGGAGCAGGCGCTCGTTTTCCTCAAGGCGCAGGCCGGGATCGTCCGGGCCCGCGCGGAGGGGCGACCGTGGGTGCGCATCGTGCCCACCGTCCCGGTCGACCCGGCCTGGCACGCGTTCATGCTGCGCTCGCAGGCGTATGCCGCGTTCTGCGTCGAGCACGCCGGGCAGTACATCCACCACGTGCCGTTCCAGGACGAGGCGATCCTGTCGGGTGACACGCTCGAAGTGACCATTCCGGAACTGCGCCGGACCGGCTACCGGATCGACCTGGAGTTCTGGCACGGCGAGCGCAACCCCTGCTGCCCACCCGAGTGCGCACCGCCGAAGAACATCTGATGACCGAGTCGGGTGCAGGTCCGTCCGGTCACGGCCGGCGGAGAGGGGCGACGGGGCACCGGGTCGCCCCCGACGCCGCCAAGGGCTCTGTGCGGAACCCGACGCATTACCACTGCTACAAGTGGTCGGGCGGCGGTCAGGAGTGGGATCGCCTCGGCCGGGCGGACACGCTCGACGTGAACAGCCCCGACCGTCCGCCCGTCCGCACGAACGACTGGCTGATCAAGGCACCTCGGTTCATCGCGGCCGTGCACGACCGTGCCGAGGACGCCCGCGACTGGCTGATCGCCGAGTGGCGGCTGGCATGCCCGAGCGCGATGAACCCCGTCCCCGACTGGACGAACGGCGAGGACCGCGACCGGCGGGCTCTGATGAGCATCAGGTCCGGGTGCTGGCCCGTGTACGGCCAGTGGCTCGCCGGAGGGACGATCCTGTTCTTGTCCGTTGTCGGCACCGACCGACCGTGCCACTGATCAGATGCCGTCTCCTCGTTCGCCGTGGTGTGCCGCCCTGGGCGGCACACCACAATCGTCCGACGGGGGTTTCGGGGATGGTTGGGGCGGCCGGAAATGGGCTTTTGGGTGTCCGGATTCGGTTTGGCGGGGAGGGTGTTGACCGATCATCTTTCGCCGTTCATCATGGCGGTCACGTGAGGCATCAACGCTGAGCCCGGGCGCGACTCCGGGCGGGTTATCGGCGTTGGGCGCGTGCTCTCATACCGGTTCCTGCCGTATCCGGATTCCCGGGGAGCGCGCCGTGCACTCGACAAGTCCGATCGCTGTGGCCGGCGCGGTGCGCCTGCCGCCGATCCGTGCGGACCCGCGGCCCCGGACGGCTTCCGCAGAGCAGGTCTTCGCTCGTCCTGGACGCCCCGGGCGTTCGGCGCTCGAGGTGTGATCGCCACCCCGCCTTTTTCATACCCCGCCATTCCCTTGCTGAACACGCGCCATTCGATGGGCGCGGGATTTCGCATGCCCTGATCCGTTAATTGGTCTTGCGGTCTAATAGAAACTGTTGCGTGTCTCAATCTGGTCACGCACTTGAATTCGCCCGGAAGAGCTGTGCTTAATGCGGATGCCACCCCCTTGACACCTCGCGAAGGGAGCCACAGGTGTCACGTGTTCGAAAGCTCGCAGTCGTCGGAGCCGCTTCGGCGTCCGTACTCGCGCTGACGATGGCGCCGGCGTCCGCCGCCGGAACGACCATCCACAGCGGCAGCAGCACCGGCCCCGCCTACTCCGGCGGCGTCGTCGCGACCAACCTCGGCAACGTCTCGGTCGTCACCTCGCTCAGCAACGCCACCTGCACGTCCGCCATCCAGAACGGCACCATCAACTCCGACGGCACCGCCCTGAACGTCACGTCGGCGTCGTTCAGCGGCTGCACCAGCAGCCTCGGCTCGGTGACCGTGACCGCGCAGAGCCTGCCCTGGACGGGCGGCTCCGTGGTCTACGCGCCCGTCGCCGGCGGCAAGGACGGCACCATCACCGTCGCCAACTACACCGTCGGCGCCACCGTCTTCGGTCTCAGCTGCGTCTACTCCGGAACCCTCACCGGCAACGGCTACAACCCCGACAACCCCACCCGTCCCGACACCTCGGTCGCGCAGGCCCAGGCCCAGATCACCAACGGCACCGTGACCAAGAAGAGCGGGTCCTTCCTCTGCCCCGGCACGGCCACGGTGACCGCCGCCTTCCAGCTCGTCGGCAGCGGCGGCGAGCAGCTCTGGGCGGCTGCGAGCTGATCCGGTGACCGGGCCGTTCAGTCCCTCCGGGGGCGGGACGGCCCGCTCGGCGGCGTCAGTTGCGGTGCGGGAACGCCTTCGCGACGGCCAGGAAGGCGTCGTTCTCCTCCGGGGAGCCGATGGAGACGCGGGCGCCCTCACCGTCGAACGGGCGGACGCTCACGCCCTCCGCGTCGCAGGCGGCAGAGAACTCCATCGTCCGGTCGCCGAGCCGCAGCCACACGAAGTTGGCCTCCGTCGGCGGGACGGTCCAGCCGTCGGCGAGCAGCATGCCCCGCACCCGGTCGCGCTCCTTCACGGTCCGCTCGACCCGCTCCAGCAGCTCGTCCGTGGCCTCCAGCGACGCGATGCCGGCGGCCTGCGCGACCGAGTTCACGCTGAACGGCAGGAACGTCTTGCGGATCGCGCCCGCCACCTCCGGCTGCGCGACGAGGTACCCGATCCGCAGCCCGGCCAGGCCGTAGGCCTTGGAGAACGTCCGCAGGACCGCCAGGTTCGGCCGGTCGCCGTACAGCGTGAGCCCGTCCGGGACCTCGTCGTCGCGGACGTACTCGCGGTACGCCTCGTCCAGCACCACCAGGCAGTCGGCGGGGACGCGGTCGAGGAACGCCTCGATCTCGGCGCGCCCCACCGCGGTGCCGGTCGGGTTGTTCGGGTTGCAGAGGAAGACCAGCCGCGTCTTCTCCGTGATCGCGTCGGCCATCGCGGGCAGGTCGTGCGTCTCGTCCTTCAGCGGCACCTGGACGCCCGTCGCGCCCGACAGCGACACCAGCAGCGGGTAAGCCTCGAACGACCGCCACGCGTACACCACCTCGGCGCCCGGCTCGGCGACGGCCTCCAGCAGCATCTGCGTCATGCCGACCGAGCCGCAGCCCACCGCGACGTGGTCGGCCGGGACGCCGCAGAACCCGGCGATCGCCTCGGTCAGCGCCGTCGCGTTGTTGTCGGGGTAGCGGTTCACGTTCGCCGCCGCCGCGCCGATCGCGTCCAGCACCGAGGGGAGCGGCCCCTCCGGCGACTCGTTGGACGAGAGCTTGAACGAGCGGCCCTCGGGCGACACCACGACCTTCCCCGGCCGGTAGGCCACGAACCGGTCGAGAACGGAGCGGAAGCGCGGAGTGGTTGCCTCGGACACCGTTGTCCTCCAGGGATGCACAGGGGTGTTGGGTCAAGACTACGGAATACGCCAGGTCCCCGGCCAAAGCGGGACGTATCGGGCGAGGTCAGGGGGTGCTCGCCTCGCGCATCATCCAGCACACCGCGACGATCCGGACGAACTCCCAGTCGCGGGTGCTGTCCGGCCACCAGCCGCGGTTGAACGCCTCCTCCGCGAACGCCCGCAGGTAGTCCATCAGCGCGTCCTCGTCCGGCTCGCCCAGCTCGTCGCGCAGGCTCGCGACGTGCTGGTCGACCGCCGCCGCCAGCCCCGGGGACCCGGCCATCTCCTCGACGCCGGCCTCCCCGATGTCCCTGACGAGCAGGCCGAGCACTTCGGACGAGTCACCGTTCATAGGTCGCAAGCTAGCAATCCCGTCCGGATGCCCGCGACATCACCCCAGGTCAACCCTGCGATCTTTTACCCTCCGGGACGCGGTCGCGGGCCCGCGGCCAGCCGCGCGGGCGCAGCATCGGCGGCCGCAGCTGCTCGGCGTCGCCGCGCCGGTACAGCCGCGCCGGGCGGCCCCCGTCGCGCGTCGTCGTCCGGTCGGTGGGGATCAGGAACCGGTCCGCGCCGGTGACCTTGCGGTGGAAGTTCCGCGGGTCCAGGGCCGTCCCCCAGACGATCTCGTACACCCGGCGCAGCTCCGCGACGGTGAACTCGGGCGGGCAGAACGCGGCGGCGAGCGAGGTGTACTCCAGCTTGGCCCGCGCCCGCTCCATCCCGTCGCACAGGATCCGCCGGTGGTCGAACGCGGCCCGGTCGTGGCCGAGCAGGTCGTCGACCGCCGTCCACAGCACCTGCGCGCGGCTGGAGGCGGGCAGGTCCGGCGCGAGGCCGAGGTAGGCGACGCTCACCACGCGCTGCCGGGGGTCGCGGTCCGGATACCCGTAGGTCGCGAGCTGCTCCAGGTGGATGCGGACGTCCGCGAGCCCGGCCCGTTCCGCCATCAGCCGGGACGCGGCGGCCGGCAGGTCCTCGTCGAGCTGGATGAAGCCGCCGGGCAGCGACCACGCGCCCTCGTAGGGCGGCCGGTCCCGCCGCCACCGCAGCGCGGACAGCCGCTGCTCCCGCACGGTGAGCACGACCAGATCGACGGAGACGGCGAGCCGCGGGACGGACATGCCTGGAGTCTATTGGGGCGCGGCCCCCGGAACTCCCGTCCCGGACGGGGCTCCGCGAGCGCCCCGGGCATGCCGGAGGCCCGGCCGCGGCGGCCGGGCCTCCGTCGTCCCGTGCGTCGTCTCTCGCCTCGCGCGTCAGCTCTCGTCGGGTGCGGACGGCGCGGGAACCGGCGGGACCGGCGGGACCGGTCCGTTCCCGTTCACCGTGTTCTGCCCGTTCTGCCCGTTCATGCCGGCCAGCAGCTGGCGTGCCACGCCGAGGCCGGTGCCGCCGAGCGTGAGCGCCTTGGCGAGCATGTCCTCGATGCCCTCCGCGCCGTTCAGCACGACCATGTTGTCGACGTTGCCGAACACGCCCGCGCCGGCCTGGACGATCTCCGGCCACTTCTCGGCGAGCTGCTGGGCGATGACCGCGTCGGTGTTCTGCGCCAGCGCGTCACCGCGCGCCTTGATCGCCTCGGCCTCCGCCAGGCCCTTCCGCCGGATCGCGTCCGCCCGCGCCTCACCGAGGATGCGGGTCGCCTCCGCCTCCCGCTGCGCCTTCAGCTGCACCTCGGTCGCGGCGGCCTGCGCGTAGGAGATGCGCTCCTCCCGCTCGGCCTCGGCCAGCTTGACCTGCTCGTACGCGCGCGCGTCGGCGGGCTTGCGGATCTCGCTCTCCAGCCGCTTCTCGGTCCGCTCGGCCTCCAGCTCGGCGTTGCGGGTCTCCTTGAGGATGACCTCCTGCCGGGCCTGCTGGGCGGCCTGCTGCACCTGGCCCTCGTACTCGGCCTTCTTGATCTCGGTGTCCCGGATCACCGCGGCGTTCTCCCGCAGCGCCTCCTGCTCGCGCGCGGTTGCCTCCTGGTCCCGCTCGGCCTCCGCGATGCGCGCTCCCGCGGCGATCTTGGCGGCGTGCGGGCGGCCCAGGTTGGTGATGTACCCGGTCTCGTCGTCGATCTCCTGTATCTGCAGCGAGTCCACGACGAGGCCGAGCTTGCTCATCTCGTCGGCGGCCGAGCCGCGGGTCTCGGAGGTGAGGCGCTCGCGGTTGAGGATCAGGTCCTCGACGGTCAGGTTGCCGATGATCGAGCGCAGGTGCCCGGTGAACAGCTCGTGGATCGCGCCGTCCATCGACTTCTGCTGCTCCAGGAAGCGGCGGGCCGCGTTGGCGATCGACACGAAGTCGTCGCCGACCTTGTAGATCACGACGCCGCGGACCTTCACCGGGATGCCCTGCTGGGTCACGCAGTGCACCTCGAGGTTCGCGGCGCGGCTGTCGAGCCGCAGCCGGCGCGAGGTCTGGAAGCCCGGCAGCACCGACGTGCCCTTGCCGGTGATGATCTTGAAGCCGAGGCTCTCCACCCCGTCGATCGGCTTGGACCGGGCGCCCAGGCCGGAGATGATCAGCGCCTCGTTCGGCTCGGCGACCCGCCAGACCATCTTGAACAGCACGATCAGCACGATGATGGCGACGACCACGGCGATCGCCACCGCGACTACGGGCATGCGGCCTCCTCACTCTCGGCGGGCGGCCGGCCGGGGAAGGCGGGTCCCGTCCGCGTTTCCCAGTAGACGCAGCGGACCGGAGATCGGTTCGCCCCCTTACGGGGCAGTATTCACGAACTGAGCGCGTGCGCCACGTACACCGTCCGCGGCGGGTGGTACTCGACCACGACGATGATCGAGCCGACCGTGATCTCCTCGCGCGGGTCGACCGGGTGCGCGTAGAACGCCTCGGAACCGCCGCGGATCGGGATCATGACCTCGCCGACCAGCCCGGGGCCGATCCTGCCGGTCACCCGGCCCTCCTTGCCGATCAAGGGCTTCCCCCGCTCGTGTTCGTCGTCCTCGCCCTCGGCGGCCGGGCCCGGGGGCCCGCTCTTCCGCCCGCGGTCATGACACTAGATGTCCGCGCGGGTCCGGTGAAAGCGGCTAGCTGAGGATCTTGCGGGCCTGGGCGACGGAGGCGCGGGCGAGGCCCTCGGCCTCGGCGCGGGTGGCGTTCGGCCCGAAGACGGTGACGGTGCCGAGGTAGTGGCGGCCCTGGAACACCACGTACCAGGTGTTCGTGCGCTGGTCGCCGCTGGTGGTGACGACGCCGACCGTCCGCGAGCCGTCGCCGACGTCGCCGCGCCGGGCCTCGGAGACCTCGTGCTCGGCCCACTGGCCGCTGAGGCGGGTGCGGAACGTCAGGCAGCCGGTGGGGACGCGCGCCTCGACCTGCTTCCCGGCGTCGGCGTCCGCGACCCCCATCAGCGTCTCCGTGGCCGTCTGGCCGTCGCTCTTGGCGAACGTGACGAGCGCGGTGGGCACGTCCGCCGCGACCTTCCCGCCGCCGGACTGGGCGTCCGCGCACGCGGGCTTGTCGAGCGTCGCCTCCTGCCGCACCTGGGCGGCGTTGCGGAGCGCCTTCAGCGAGCCGTACTCGCCGGAGTCGGGCTCGCCGCGCCGGTAGCCGGTGACCTGCTGGAGCAGCGCCTGGCCGAGCTGGTCGGAGGTGTAGCCCGTGCCGGCCGGCGCGGCGCGGGCGGTGCCGCGGACCTGTCCGGCGCCCGTGCCGCCGGAGCCGCCGCAGGCGGACGCGGCGGCGACCGCCGCCAACACCGCGATCGGGAGGAGCCTGTGCGCCATGCCCGCGACCCTAGGCGGAACGCCCGCCCGACGACCCGGACGACACGCTGTGCGGGCCGCACGAGCACCCCATCCGGGCGGGAATCAGCCCGCGGGCGCCCATTGCGGGGCATTCCACAGGGCCGCGATCTCCGCGGCGCGCCGTTCGTGCGGGGCCGGGTCCGCGCCGACGAGGCGGGCGAGATCGGCCAGGGTGCGGGCGGGCGGCGGGAGGGCGACCGCCAGGCTGCCCAGCCCGGCAGGCGGGCCGTCCCGGTGTGGCAGCAGCACCTCGTACAACTCGGCCGCGCCCCGTTCGTCGCCCAGCGCGACCACGGTCATGGCGCGGAACGTGCAGAACATCGTGAAGAAGTAGTCCGGCTGGATCGGCGGGGCGGACGCGTGGAGGCGGCGCGCCTCGCCGAACCGTCCGGCGGCGGCGTGCGCGGCGGCGAGGACGTCGGCCGTCAGCGGCGACATCTCGGGCGCGAGGTTCCCGGCCTCGTCGGCGAACCCGGCCAGGGTGCCGCGCGACACCGCCAGCGCCGCGCGCGCGATCAGCGCGAACCCGGCGGTGTGCAGCGACCCCTGGTCCGCCATGGCCCGGGTCGCGGCGGCGTAGTGGCGCTCCGCGTCGTCCAGCCGGCCTTCGGTGAGGGCGAGCGCGGCCTCGGCGACCTCGCAGACGACGCTCGCCTCGGGCATCCGGTAGCGGCGGGCCAGGTCCGCCGCCTCGGCGATGCGGGCGCGCACCTCGGCCGGGCGCTCCTCCCACACGGCGGCGGCGGCGAGGTTGAACGTGCCCGACCACAGCGCCGCGGGCATGTCGTGCTCGGTGCCGAGGGCGCGGAGCTCGCGGGCGAGCGCCGCCAGGCCGCCGGTCCGGCGGTCGTCGTGCTCGCGGCAGAGCGTGAACAGCGTCAGCACGCGCAGCTTCGGGTCGCCCAGGCTCCGCGCGATCTCGACGGCCTCCTCGGCGGCGGCCCGCGCCCGCGCGTCCCCGGTGCCGGTCAGCTCGGCGGCGTAGGCGTCCAGGAGGCGGCACCGCACGTCCGGTGCGAGGCCGTCGCGTTCCAGGAGCCGGGACAGCAGGCCGACCAGGTGCCCGTCGACGGCCCCGTACGGGCGCAGCTGCCAGGGGGCCGGCTCCGTCCACGCGGTGAACGCCGCCAGCAGCAGGTCGTCGTTCCCGGCCTCCTCGGCGAGGTCGACGGCGCGGCGGCGGGTGGCGCGGGCGTCCTGGACGGCGCCCGCGCGCGCTTGGGCGCGCAGCAGGCGGCCCAGCAGGTCGACGCGGTCCGCGGCGGCCCGGCCCGGCAGCCGCTCGAACGACTCCAGCGCCTGGGTGAGCAGCTCGACGGCCGTCTCGTGCGCGTACCGGCGTTCCGCGAGGTCGGCGGCCCGGACGGCGTACTCGACGGCCTTGGCGGCGGTCGCGGCGGACGCGGCGCGGTGGAAGTGGTACGCCAGCGCCGGCGCGTCGTCGGAGGCCAGCCGCTCCAGGGCGGCGCCGAGCCGGGCGTGCATGCGGGTGCGGCGCAGCGCGCTGAGGTCGGCGACCATCGTGTCCCGGACGAGCGCGTGCGCGAACCGGACACGGCCCGGGGCCCGCTCGGTGAGCAGGCCCGCGACGAGCCCGGCGTCGAGCGCGTCCAGCACCGCGTCCTCGCCGGCGTCGGCGGCCAGGACGAGCGCGTCCACGTCGGCCTCGCGGCCGGCGAGCGCGGCCAGCCGCAGGACCGCGACGGCGGGTTCGGGCAGCCGGGCGAGCCGGCGGCGCAGCACGTCCCGCACGCCCTCGGGGACCTCCGAGGTCGCCACGAGCGCGCCCTCGCTGCTGAGCAGCCGCGCGCTCTCCCGCACGTAGAAGGGGTTGCCGCCGGTGCGCTCGGCGAGGGCGGAGACCGTCGCCGCGTCCACGCCGCCGGCGCATTCGGCGGCGATCAGCCGGGCGACCGCCGGCTCCGCCAGCCCGCTCAGGGGCAGCCGCAGCGGCGACCGGCGGGCCAGCACCGCGAGGGTCTCGGTGAGGCGCGTGCCGGCCTCGTCGGCGCGGAACGCGGCGACCACGAGCAGCGGCGCGTCGCCGGAGAGGGCGGCCAGCAGGGCGAGGGTCTCGGCGTCGGCCCAGTGCAGGTCGTCGAGCATGACCGCCAGCGGGCGCCGCCGGGCCGCGTCGTTCAGCCAGGCCCAAACGGCCCGGTGGAGGCGGAAGCGGCCGGCAGTGGTGTCGCGGGGCTCGCCGGCGGACGCGTCCCGCAGCAGCGGAGCCGCCTCGGCGGGCGCCGGGACGTGCCGGTCGAGCGCGGTGAGGGCCTCCGTCCACGCCCATGCGGGGGGTGCGCTCTCGCTCTCCGGGCAGCGGCCCGTCACGACCAGGCGGCCCTGCTGCTCCAGGACGCCGGCGAGCCGGGTGAGCAGCGCGGTCTTGCCGAGTCCGGCTTCGCCGGTGACGAGCGCGACGCGCACGCCGCCCTCGGCCGCGAGGCCGGTGAGGGCGGCCAGCTCGTCGTCGCGGCCCAGGAAGGCGGGGCCGCCGGGGGCGGGCTCGGGGACCGGCATGGGGGCGGGGGCGGGGAGGTCGAACGCTTCGGTGCGCTGCTGGAGGATCGCCGCCTCAAGATCGGCCAGGGCGGGGCTCGGGTCGAGGCCGAGCTCGCCGGCCAGCGTCGCGCGGACCTCGCGGAGCGCGGCGAGCGCGTCCGCCTGGCGCCCCGACCCCCACAGCGCGAGCGCCAGCAGCCGCCAGCCCTCCTCGCGGAGCGGCTCGGCGCGGGTCAGGAGTTCCGCCTCGGGCACGGCGGCAGCGGCGTCGCCCGCGCGCAGCAGGGCGGCGACGTGCCGTTCCCGGGCGGCCAGACGCAGCTCGTTCAGGTAGCCGATCTCGGCCCGCGCCCACTCCTCGTCGGCGAACTCGGCGAACGCCGGGCCGCGCCACAGGGCCAGGGCCTCCGCCGGCCGCTCGGGATCCCGGGCAAGCGCCGCGAAGTGCCAGGCGTCCACGGCCTCCTCGGGCAGGCGCAGCGCGTAGCCGGGCGCGGCGGACACCAGCACCTGGGCGGGGGCGCGCGGCGGACGCCCGGGCTCCAGCAGCTTGCGCAGGTTGGAGACGTAGGCCTGCAAGGACGAGACGGCCTGCGCCGGGGGCTCGCCGCGCCACAGGTCCTCGATCATGCGGTCGACCGGCACGACCTCGCCGCGCGCGGCGACCAGCAGCGCCAGCACCGCCCGCTGCCGCGGCCCGCCCAGCGCCGCCCGCACGCCCGCCACCTCGGCCTCGAAGGCCCCGAGCACCTGAATCCGCACCATCCCGGACAGATCGTAGCCACCCGCCCGCGAGCCGGTCTCCAAGCCGGTTTCCAAGCCACGCTCCAAGCCGGTTCCAAGACGGTCCGGGCAGCGTTGCCGGCATGAGCACCGACACCGTCCACACCGCCCGGTCCTTCACCCACTCCATGGTCGTCATCCACCGCGGCATGCGCCGCGAGTCGCGCCTGCTCGCCGAGCTGATCGGCGCGACCCGCCCCGGCGACCGCCGCCGCGCCCGCGCGCTGACCGCGCACCTCTCCGACTACCTGCTCGGCCTGCACAACCACCACCACGGCGAGGACGAGCTGATCTGGCCGCTGCTGCTGTCGCGGGTGGACCTGGACGCCGACATCGTGATCCGGATGGAGGCCCAGCACGAGAAGGTCGCCGCGACCATCACCCGCCTGAACGACCTCGCCGGACCCTGGGCGCGGTCGGCGGACGCGGCCGGCCGCGACGCCCTGGTCGCCGCCCTCGCCGAGCACCGCGCCCTCCTGGTCGAGCACCTGGACGACGAGGAGGCGCACCTGCTGCCGCTCGCCGAGCGCCACCTCACCGAGGCCGAGTGGAACGCCCAGGGCGACCACTTCGCCGAGCACACCCCCAAGACGAAGATCCTCACACTCCTCGGCGTCGTCCTGGAGGACGCGACGCCGGACGAGCGCGCCGAGTTCCTAGCCGGGCTGCCCGCCCCGGCCCGCGCGTTCTGGCGGCTCTACGGCCAACGCCACCACGCCGCCCGGATGCGGCGCCTCCGCGAGGACGTCCGCACGTCCCGCACCGGCGCCGGCATCGCCCTGCTCACCGGCGTCGGCATCGGCTACGTCGGGCTCTCGTACATCCTCGACCCGACCGGCACCGCGCAGGGCTTCGGGCTGCCGTCCGTGCCGTCCGGCGACGCCGCCGCCTGGCTGAACATCAAGGGCGTCCGGGACCTCGGCACCGGCCTCGCCGTCCTCACGCTGCTGGCCCGCGGGAAGCGCGAGGCGCTCGGCCTGGTGATGCTCGCGTTCTCGACGATCGCGGCCGGCGACATGCTGACGGTCCTCGCCCACCACGGCTCCAAGGCGACCGCGTTCGGCGTCCACGGCGCCACCGCCGCGGCGGTGCTCGCGTCGGGCCTGCTGCTCCTGCGCGCCGCCCGCCGCCGCTGACCGGCAGGCGGCCCGGACGCCACGACCCGCGTTCGCCCGGTGACTGTCCGCGATCATTGGGTAGGGCACGGGGTGGCGTCCGGGACCGGGCGCATGAGCACACCCGGGGGAAGAGACAGAATGTTCCGCAGAGTTTTGGTGCTGCCCGTCCTGCTGCTGACGCTGGTCGCCGCGTCCGGGTGCGGCGGCGGCGACAAGAGCGCCGACAACGTCGCCGCGGGCAGGGGCGCCGCCGCGACCTCGCCGGCCGCGTCGCCGTCGTCCTGCCCGACCGAGACGACCAAGCACTTCGCCAAGACGCGGTTCGCTGCGGACGCCGGCCTCGCGTTCGGCGCCTTCCACCGCTACATCTGGAAGCCCTACCAGGCGGGCAGCTTCAAGCAGGGCGCGAACGGCCGGACGAAGGCGTTCGCGAAGGCCGCCGCGGCGGGGCTGTTCGCCGCCAACCGGCTGAACGCGGCCCGCAAGCTCATCGGCGCCGACCCGAAGCTGTGCAAGGCGCTGAAGGTCCCGGCGGAGAAGGTCTCCGGGATGTTCAGCTCGCTGGCCGGCAAGTTCAAGTCGGGGCAGCTGAACCCGTCGGACATCGGCTCGGTGGGCTCGGCGGTCGACGGCCTGAAGTCCGACGCCAAGAACCAGGCGGGCGCCGACATCAAGGAGAAGACCCCCAACCTCGGCGGCTGACCCCGACCGAGCAGAGCGAGCTACTGCTCTTCTTCGTTGGCTCGTTCGTTGTAGATGGGGGCGTACTCCTGGCCCGACATCTTCTGGATGGTCTCGACGATCTCGTCGGTGATGGCGCGGCGGGCCTTGGCGGGCGGGAGGTCGCCGTAGTGGGAGAAGTCGATCGGCGGGCCGATGCGGACGGTGGGCCGCGGGCCGAAGACGCGGGGCCGGGACGTGCCGATCGGCTGGATCTTCTCGGTGCCCTCCAGCGCGACGGGCAGGACGCGGGCGCCGGTGGCGAGGACGAGCCAGCCGACGCCGGTGCGGCCCCGGTAGAGGCGGCCGTCGGGCGAGCGGGTGCCCTCGGGGTAGATCGCGAACGCGCCGCTGTTGTCGAGGACCTCGGCGGCCTGTTCGAGGGCGCCCATCGCGGCGCGGCGGGCGCCGCGCTTGACCGGGACGTGGCCGAGGTTGGTGAGGAACCAGCGGACGAAGCCCCGCCTGAGGCCGCCGCCGGTGAAGTAGTCGGCCTTGGCGATGTAGGTCACCGGGCGCGGGACGGCGAGGGGGATGATGAAGCTGTCGATGAACGACAGGTGGTTGCTGGCCACGATGAGCGGCCCGTAGCTGGGCACGTTCTCGCCGCCGACCACCCGCGGGCGGAAAAGCAGCCAGAGGATCGGACGCACCACTCGCGTCATGAACGTGTAGAACACCCAGCCTCCTGTATTTCGCACCGCCACTGTAACCTCTGTCCCGATCCGTGCCCCGGTCAGCACCTGCTTTTCTTGCCGTCCCGGAGGTAAGGAATGGTTCAATCGCTGGTCACGGTGGGTGCCGTCGGGCTATTGGGGGACTTGATCCGAGGGTGGGACTTCGGTCACATTGGGGTGGTGCGGCAATCGTGAAACCATTTCTTACCGCACAGTAGGTTTCTCTGCGGTAAGTTATTCGGGGGCACCGGCGCGCGGCGCGGCCGGCGGGAGATGGGGCTCCGGCCCCCGCCGGGCCGGGTACGGGTGTTACGGTCCGGGACGGGGGAGGGCGACCCGGACCTTATCCCGGGAAGTGCTTGGATTGCGGGCACGGGTGCGCAATCCTGAGGAGTCGCCTGAGTCGGGCCTGGTGCCCGTGGGAGCGGGGCGAGAGGTGGCCATGGACTTCGACATCAGCCTGATGAAGGACGAACGCTGCACCCTCGTCCGGGTGCAGGGTGACATCGACGTGGTCTCCCGCGCGCGTTTCGAGGAGGCCCTCTTCGAGGTGGTGGACTCCGGCGAACCCCTGGTCGTCGACATGCGGCAGGTCACGTTCTGCGACTCGACCGGGCTGAACGCGATCGTCGCGGCGAACCGGCGCGCCGGGGAGCACGGCACGACCGTGTCGCTGGTCGCGCTGCCGCCGCGGGTGCAGCGCGTGTTCCGCATCACCGGGATCGACAAGTTCGTCCCGATCTACGACACGCTGCGGGAGGCGATCGGCGCACTGCCGTCCGCCACGTCCTGACGCGTCAGCTGCAGCCCTCGAACTGCGGCACGCTCGTGGTGAGCTTCAGGCCGGACTCGCCGAACCACTTGCGCAGCAGCCGCGCGGCCGTGCCGTCCTGGTACATCGCGGTGATCGCCCGGTTGACCTGCTCGCAGCCCTCCAGGTCGCCCTTCTTCAGCCCGACGCCGTACTTCTCGTCCGTGAACGGCGCGTTGATGATCTTGCCGGGGTGGCCGGCGGCGAACCCGGCGAGGATGAGGTCGTCGGTGGACACCGCGTCCAGCCTTCCGGCGGCCAGGTCGTCCATGCAGGCCCCGTAGGTCGGCGCCTGCACCGGCACCGCGGCGGTCTTGCGCTCCTCGATCACCCGCCGCCAGGAGTTCGACCCGGTCACCGCGCAGATCTTGCGGCCCTTCAGGTCCCGGACGTCGCGGACCGCGGCGTCGCCGGGCGCGACCAGGGTGTCCTGGTGCGCGACGTAGTAGGGGCCGGCGAAGGTGACGGTCCGCTTGCGCTTGGCGGTGATCGAGTACGTCGCGACGATCATGTCGACGGTGCCGTCGGCGAGGGCCTTCTCGCGGACCGAGGAGTTCGTCGTGCGCCAGGTGATCCGGTCCTTCGGCACGCCGAGCCGCGCGGCGATGTAGGTGGCGACGTCGACGTCGAAGCCCTCGTACGTCCCGTTCTTGGTCTTCACGCCGAGGCTCGGCTGGTCGGCCTTCACCCCGATCGTCAGCGAGTGCTTGTGGGCGATGGTCGGCTTGTCGGCGCCGCCGAGCCCGCACGCCGACAACAGCCCGGCGGCGGACAGGACGGTGCAGGCGAGGGCGGCGCCCCTGATGGAACGGACGCGGATGGAACGGGTTCGGGGGGCGCGCATGGGTCGTCGTCTCCTCCGGTCAGCGGAACTCGGCCAGCCGGGGACGGACCCCCGCGATGATCAGCAGGGCGATGACGGCCACGGCCGGCGGGACTGCCTTCCAGCCGCGCAGCCCGCCGTCGGCGTCCTTGATCGCCTTGGTGAAGGCGCCCTGGTGCACGGCGATGAGCGAGCCGAGCGCGTCGTCGTAGGCGTCGAAGTCGTGGATCGCGCCGCTCTGGCGGCCCATCCGCAGCGTGATGGCGCCGCTGCGGTCCCCCGACGCGGCGAGGGAGCGCATCCGCTGGTCGTCGGCCTGGACGGCCTGGTACGCCCGGAGCGTGCTCTGGAGCGCGGCGGCCTCCCGGCCGCGGTCCGCGGTCTGCGCCTCGTCCCCGAAGAAGCCGAGGAACGGCACCTTCTGCCCGGATCCCGCCCGGTAGGAGCCGACCTCGCCGCCGACGCCGGCGTAGTAGTTCTCCAGGTTCAGCGGCTTGTCCCCGATGTCGGGATAGAACACCGAGAGCGACTTGTCCAGGTACGTCTGCTCGTAGGTGTCGGCGCGGCCGGGGTCGAGGAGGTAGCGGCTCTGGTCGGCGAACGCGCTGTGGCTGACGGCCCGGGCCCGCGACAGCGACAGGACGGAGTCGAAGCCGTCCTCCTTCGCCTTCCTGATGTGCCCGGCCTGCGCCGACAGCAGTCCCGCGCCGACGACGGCGAGCGCGACGGTGCCGAGCGTCGCCAGCACGAGCGCCGGGTTCAGCATCCGCCGGAACGTCCGCGCCAGGTACAGCTGCGTCGCGACCAGCAGGAGCAGTGTGAGCACCCCGGCGGCGATGACCCAGTCGCGCCCGGCCAGCACCGCGGATCGCTTCGTCTCGTACGCCTGCCGGACGTGCGCGCCGGTGTCGAGGGTGATGTTGTACGCCTTCGGCAGCAGCTCCAGCTTCATCAGGTCGGTGGCCTGCCGGTAGGCGTCGACGACCTGCTTCGGCGGCTCCCCCGCCGGATGGGCGGCCTGGTCGTTCAGCTGCATCGCCGACCCGACGAGCCGCTCGTACCGGCCGAGCCCGTCCAGGACGTCCTGGACGGTCTGCCGCAGCGCCGGGTCGCGCCCGGCGAGCTGCGCGGCCTGCACCGCCGCCGCGTCCGCCTCCGCGCGGCGCTGCTCGTACACCTTGAGCGTCTGGTCGTAGCCGATGCCGAGGTCGTGCTGCCGCCCGATCAGCAGGATGTTGGACACCTGCGCGTCCATGTCGCTGAGCGCGAAGTACAGCGTGCTGGTCGCGACGACCTGCGGGCCGGCGTCGTGCCCGATCGTCTGGACGGAGTCGCGCGCGTTCCCGACCGCGACCGTCAGCAGCGCCAGCAGCGCGACGAGCGCGGCCAGGACGAGCGCGACGTGCGCGCGGATCCGGCCCGGGATCGTCCGCAGCCAGCGGCCCCGCGCGAACGTGGCGAGCCGGCCGCGGCGAGCCGGGGCGGCGACCGCCGCGGCGGCCTCGGCGGCCTCGGGCGGAGGGGCTTCGGGGGGCGTCGCCGGATCCGCGGTCGTCATCGTCATGGCGGGCCCTCCTGAAGGGACAGCGTGATGGTCGTCCAGGCGCCGACGTGGACGCGGTCGCCGTCGCCGACGGGCACCGGCACGTTCACCGCGATCGGCTCGGTGCCGCCGTTCACCGTCGTGCCGTTGGTGGAGCCGGGGTCGACGAGCGTCCAGCCGCCGTCCGGCCGGGCGAGCAGGACCGCGTGCAGGTGCGAGACGCCGGGGTCCTCCGGCGGGCCGCTGAGGTCGATCTCCGGGGCGATCGCGCGGGACGCGCTGAACCGGCCGATCCTGACCTGCGCGCCGCGCAGCGGGACGCGGCGCTCGGGGCAGTACGGCGGGAACTCCAGCGACGCCGAGTCGGGGCCCTCCTGCGCGATCACCGAGTCGTAGTAGCCGCGGTCGGCGGCGATCACGGCGGACCAGCCGGACGCCGCGGGCTGCTCGGGCGACTCCGGCGGCTCGGGGCCTTCGGGCTCGGGTTCCGCGTGCGCGTGGGCGGAGCCGGTCGCGAAGTCGTAGCCGCAGTTCTCGCAGAACCGCCCGCTGCGGGGCAGATCGCAGTCCGGGCAGGTCTCGGCCTCGGCCTCCTCCTCCGGCGGCGGCGCGGCGGCCGCGCGGTCGCGCGCCGCGGCCTCGACGATCGGCCCGCCGCCGCGTTCGACCATGGTGAACTCGGCGCGCGGCACGCCCTCCATGAGGTCGCCGCACACGTCGCAGTAGTCGTCGGCCGTGGACACGTGGCCGCTCGGGCATACCGGCATGGGCCTCAGCTCCCGGCCTCGTCCGGCGGCGTGCCCGGTGGCACGGGCGGGGGCACGTGCGGCGGGAGGTCGTCCTTGCGGGTCCGGACGGTCCGCACCGAGCGGGTGTCGAGCGACATCTCGTCGGCCTTGGCGACGTCCGCCTTCAGCCGGACGGTCCCGGTCGCGGGGTCGATGACGTCCACCACCTTGTCCAGCAGCCCGGCGATCTGCTCGTTGCCGACCTCCCGGGCGAGCACCACGGCGCGGCCGAGCCGGGCGGTCGCGGTGTCCTCGTCGCCCTCGCGCCGGGCCTCCAGCCCCTCCTGGATGGCGTCGGCGAGCTCGGACTGGCCGGTGTGGTGCGCGACGCGCCCGTTGATCCGCGTCGACCTGGCCTCGTCGTCGGTCCACTCGGCCAGGACGTTCCCGGACGCCAGCTCCCGCTCGGCCTCGCCCTCCGCGCCCGGGGCGATCAGCTTCACCCACGCGGCCCGCATCTGCCGCCCGACATCGCCCGGCTCGACCTCCACGCACAGGTGGTACTCGCGGTTCTCGCTGCCCCACGCGCCGAGCGGGTAGTCGACGGTCTGCGCCCCGGACTCGGCCCGCCGGCCGGTCAGGTCCTCCACGGCCGGGACCATCTGCTTCAGGAAGCGCAGTTCGGCCTGCTGCGGCGTCCACACGCGCAGCGCCACGTCCGCGACCTGCTTGCTCATCGCCGCCCGCGTCATCGCCAGGAAGTCGGCCTCCAGGTCCTTGGGGTCGGGGACGTCCAGGAACCCGCCGAGCAGCGCCGAGGTGATCTTGCGGAGCTCGGCGACCTCCCAGTCGGTGCCGACGCCGCGCGCGTCGCACAGGAAGCGGCCCGAGCACACCCGCAGCGCCGCGTCCAGCTCCTCGTCGCTCTCGTGCTGGTTCTTGCCGTCGGTGAGCAGGATCGCGTGCCTGACGGCGCCGTCCCGGCCCTCGAACAGCCGGTTCGCCAGCCGCAGCCACGAGCCGATCGCGGTGCCGCCCGCCGCGTCGAGCCGCGCGACCGCGTTGGCCGCGCTGCGCCGCGTGGACGCGCTCGCCTCGACCAGCCGCTCCCCCTGCGGGTAGATCATCCGGGGCCGGTTCGCGCCCGCGACGACCGCGAACCGCACGCCGTCCCGCAGCACCCCGACCGCCGCCTTCGCCGCGCGCCGGGCGGCGGCCATCTTGCCGCCGTAGGACATCGACCCGGACGTGTCGATGATGATGACCTCCGCGGCGTCCGAGCCGATGCCCGGCCCCGCGTCGGTGTCCGTGTCCGCGCCGGCGGAGCGCGCCTCGACGGTGACGATGGCGTGCATCTCCCGCCCGCCCGCCGGGAGGTAGGGGTTCTGGTCCACGCGGATCGTGAACTCGGGACGTTCGCTCATCTGCCGGGCTCCCTCGTCGTCGGCTCGGGCGGCGGGAACTCGATGACCACCACCGTGACGTTGTCGTGTCCCCCCGCGTCCAGCGCCGCCCCCAGCAGCCGCCGCGCCGCCCCCATCGGCCCGCCCCCTGCCTCCGGCCCGCCCGCCGCCTCCGGCCCGCCCGTTCCGGGGCCGGCCAGCGCGAGGGACGCCAGCGCCGCCGCGTCCGGCACGCCGTTCCACAGCCCGTCGCTGCAGATCATCACCAGCCCCGGGCCGGACGGCTCGAACGAGGCCAGATGCGGGTCGAACGCGCCCGCCTCCGCGCCCATCCACGCCGTCAGCATGTGCGCGCGGCGGTCCGCCGACGCCGCCTCCGCGCTCAGCTCGCCGCGCGCCACCGCCCGCACCGCCCACGAGTCGTCCCGGGTCAGCGGGAACGACCCGGCCGCCGACAGCCAGTAGGCGCGGCTGTCGCCCAGCCAGCCGACCGTGACCCGGTCCGCGGCGACGACCGCCGAGACGAACGTGCACGCCGGGCCGGACCCGTCCCGCGCGCCGTCCGCGAGCGCCGCGACGGCGCGGCCCGCACGCTCG